>CAZMQH010000091.1:0-8470 GCA_964568245.1 uncultured Methylomarinum sp. | reverse complement strand
TTGCAACACCACGTTGTGCTGGTCCAAACATTTGAACTGCTTGCTTAGAACCTTTAATTGTTACTTTGTTGAACATTACAGTTGCAGGCTTAACCATTAGGTTAGGAGCAACAACAGCTAGAAGGCTAGAAAAACCGTCTTTGTTGTTTGTTAAGCAGTTTGCGAAAGCAGACTCTGCAGCTGAACCACGAGGTCCCATCATTAAATCGATATGTGCAACTTCGTTTCCGTCACCGTTTAAAGATTCGCCTACTAGTAATTTATTGATTATAGCCATTGAGCTAGATCCTATTATTTAAAGTGTTAAAAAGACATTAAAAATGTCGCAATTATTCTACCATTCAATGATTGCATTTGCTAGTTCACCTAACAGAAAATGCTTCCATTAAAATTACCAATACCGTCGCCACCGTTAGGTCGGCCGTAGTGCCTGGGTTAATACCTTTATCCTTAAGTTTTCTATCTACATCATGAAACATAGGTAGCAACTGCTCAGGATTGTGGGTGTTCATTAAAGCATCGTCGACTGTAATAATTTGCTCAAGCACCCATTCAGAATGCTTATCGCCATACTTGCGCTCAATATGACTGTCAGGGAATTTGCTTAATAAGCCTGTAAATACAGCGCTAGCAGACCAAGCCCGATCGTCAAATTTAACGAATGCGTTATTATACCTTAAAACCGAAAATTCAAATATATCTTTATAGATTGTTGTGTACTGCTTCGCAATTCTATCTTTTTCACTTGCAATTTCCATCGCCTGAACTAGAGAAACAGCTGCTGCTCCCCCCACATCTTGCTCATTTGACTCCCCCAACCCACCTGGAGCTGCAAGTGTTATTGATTTAAAGGCCCAATCAGCGTCACTTATGGTGGTATTTGCTAATACATTTTCTAAGGACTCTCTCAATGTCTGCCCTTGTTGCTGCGTAAAGGCAGCCTGGCACAATGGAGCACATAATAAAATGATCCCTAGATTTGTATTACAACCCACTGCTTCTCTAGTGGATTTTACCGCATAGTATATTTTTTCACCTAGGGAATATGCTGTATTCGCTATTGAATCGGCGCTAACCTCTGCACTCAGGATGAAGTCATCAACCGTCATATCATGCCCTTCATTATAGACACTGACATTACCCGGTTTAAACGCCTGTACATCACAAATACAAGCCTCTTTATATAACTTGATTATTTGATCTTGTTTAATCATCAGGCAACTTGCTCCTTATTAATAGCATTATTCTGCAAGTATCGGCTTAACAAGTCATCTACTAAGAAATCAGCCACATTTATCTCACAAACACTCTCTAGACCTTTCCAGGCAGGAATACTATTTACTTCAATAATACTGTAGCTCCCTTCAATATCTTTAATGACATCAACCCCTGCATAATCCATTGCCAATGCTTTAGTTGCATCAATTGCTAATTTCGCCAACTCTGAGTCCAATTCAATTCGTTCACAACTTGCACCACGCGCCACATTATTTAACCATGACTTTCCACATCGTTTCATTGCTGCAATTGCTTTTCCCGCAATAACAAACACTCGAATATCCGAGAACCCTTGCCCTTCACACTCAACAAAATGCTGCAAATAATAAACGCCATTACTACTGGTCAACCAAAACAAATCAGTCATTTTTTCAATACGCCTCACTCCTTCTCCTTGCGAGCCAAATAGAGGTTTACTGATCAACTGATTGCCTTGTTTTAATTCTCGTTCGGCGATTTCTAGTGCTTTAGCCCGATCTTTTAACACCCAAGTTATTGGAGTACTTAATTTAGCATTGCTAAGCAAAAAGCTAGTCCGTCCTTTATCTACACTTTTTTCTATGGCATAACCATTATTATAAACAGGAATTCCCATTGATTTTAAGGCATGAAGAATATCCAGATAAAGCACCACTTCTTGCAAAGACCCACCAGGAACACCACGAACAAAGATAGCATCGGGCAAACAAGATTCAAATCCCGGTATCAAAACAGGGAAATCAGATGTACCCAGTGAGAATTCACATTCTGTTAACGAAACATACTCAGCTGAATATCCTCTATTTGCAAATGCTAAGCGTAATTGCTTTCCATGCCAGCCCGGGTCATCAGTAAAAATGGCTATTTTACCCATGCTTATTTGTTTTTCCTAAATACTGTTTCACTATTAAAATCGATTGTAGCCTTGATGCAACGAAGTGGAATCAAGGCTACATTCACATTTTTTATAAACCAAACGACTGATCTAACAAAGCATTATCCAATTTTCCTGCGCGGAAACTTTTACCTGAATCTACGGCTGTTACGATGACACTGGCAGGGCTGAATAACATGCCATCAATTTTAAAGAAATCGTAGTGACAGGCTTTAAAAATTTCAGCAAACGGTTTGCCATAATCTTTTGATGTTGAACTTGGTAATGCTTTAGCTAATTTCTCAGCCTCTTCATCACTGCCTTTTACAAATAGGTGCACTTGGCCTGCAAATAAAATAGCA
The DNA here is from genome assembly GCA_964568245.1 of uncultured Methylomarinum sp. GTDB lineage: Bacteria > Pseudomonadota > Gammaproteobacteria > Methylococcales > Methylomonadaceae > QPIN01. The sequence goes on along the minus strand of CAZMQH010000091.1, from coordinate 5,977 downwards.
TCATTTGTACGCCCCATTGCTTTTACAAAGTCAGGGTGAGGAGGACAAATAGGAGCACTACCACTGCCATCAATAATATTTTCTAATGGAAAATGCAATTCGTGTGCTTTATGCATAGCGACTTCTAACACTCGCCCAACCACTTGCACCGCCCCAGCAAGACTACTAGTTGGCGTCATAATAATAGTTAATTTATCTGCTGATATACCACAAGCAGAAGCAATTTTATCCACGATTTCAACAGGGGGGATTTTATCATTCTCAATCACTAAGGCTGTTGTTTCAGCACTATCTTGATATTCTAATTCTTTATATAATGCTTCAACAGGAACGGTAACACCGTCTTTTTGCTTAGTTGCCATTGCACGCGCTGGGCCAGAACCTAATGCATAATATTTTTCATGAGATAAACTCCAACCAGCATATTGACTCCCTAAACATGCCAAAACTGGATTACTTGCATGTACATTGACCGTTAGAGGCCAATTATCGGTATATGCACTTTGTGAAATAGAAACTGTTCCCATTCCCCCCATACATATTTCAGTAATAATACGCCCTGCTTCTAAGCCACCAGGTACATTAATACCAGCATCAATAATAGTGCAACCATTCGGCAACTTTTGCACACCAAGTCTTAATTTATCTGAATGATCAAGCAACTCTTGTACTAAAGGTTGAGTCAATTTATTTACACTTGCTGTGTATTGCATTTTATAGTTACCTATCTTAAAAGATTCATTAATTGTTGTTGCCTAGATAGCAACAGGTCTTCAACTTGCTGCTCATTTTTACCGCCAGCAATGATACTGCATATTGGTTCACCTGTGTGAATAATTGTCCCTAGACAAGGTATATCAACAACCCACGAAGGCCAATCAATGACTGTATTAATAATTAGCATCTGTTCTGTAAAAATTATTTTATACGCTTTATATGCTTTTAACGGTTTTATTGTATTTAAACCACTACCCGGAAAATAACTATTGATATGTGCTGAAAACAAAGCTGAATTATAAAGATTAATACTTGCAGAGGGCCTAGCATTGATTTCCAGTATAGAGCATTGTTCATCATTTTCTATAAAATCAAGCGAATTAATACCCGTTAAACTGAGTTCAACCACTAACGTATCTAATATTCCCCTCAACTTTTGCCGCAACGCATTAGCGACTACGAGTTGATTCATTACACCCGAAAACACAAATTCATACTGATCAATTTTAGTCATGAATTGCTTGTGAAAACCGATTATTTTATATTCGGCCCCATTGGCTATAAATAATACGGATTTCGCTGTTCCCTGTATAATTTTTTGCCAATAGTAAAGTTTTTTGTTTACTGTTTCCTTTTCATATCTTTTGATGCCTATTCCACCTTCACCTGCTAACGGTTTGATTAACCAATTAGCATTATCCTCAGCTCGATGAAAAGATGTTGGGGGATAGTCAACATTATGCGTCTTCAACATGAGGAAAAATGCTGGTTTATCCTGAACCGTAGAAAAAACCTGAAAAGAATTCCCCAAAACAATAAAGTTTTGCTCTAGGTAACTTAATGTTGATTGATGATTCTCAAATCCACTTCCGTAAATCACATGAGTAATTTCACCCTGCTGACTTAACAAGAAGAGTGCATGTTTTACCTCGGATAACTCTAAGCTGTTAACTTTAATAACTTGTAGCGCATAATCCTGAGTATCTTGATCAGCAAAACAGTCAATAACTAAAGGTGCGTAGCCTTCCTGCTTAGCCAATTGAGCCAACATTCGCCCAGAATTTGCAATAATAAGTATGTTTTTAAAACTAAGCAAAACAACGCTGTTTAATCACTAATAAAAACATCGCCGCCACTATTACGAGCGCTAGCAGAAACAAAACTAAGCTGATTAAAATGGGAAAACTTTTGTTTCATCTCAGTAATCAGTGCATCGGCTTTATCAGTATTATCAACCGCACAGAAACCTGTTGGTCCCCATGATGTTTGTCCTATCGCAACAGCACCTTGTTTCTCTAGCCATTGCATAACTTCAGCGACTTCTGGGCTGGTAAAAATGCCCCCTTGTACAGATGAAAAATGCTCCCCAATTGAACGTTGTAACTGAGTAATCACATCACCAAACAAAGTGATATTTTTCTCTGCTATTGCAGGAAGCCCTTGCATCATTAGCAAATAACAAAATCTAGCCGCCTCTTGATGTGGAAAGACAGGTAATTCTTTAAACGCACTTATTTCTTGCTCCCCATGCAAGCCCTGCCCTCTTTGGTCAAAAACCAGAATGAAACGCCATTGCTCTGGAATATCCATATGTGAAATAACAGGGGGAGTAATCGTGTGTTCACCTCGTCCGCCATCAACAACTAAGCCGCCTTGTTCAAAAACTCCAATACCAATACCCGATCGCATCCCCCGCGAAGTTAATTTTGCAATTTCACGGGTGCTTAAGCCTAAATCATAAAAACCATTAAGTACTGAGCCAATAGCCAGTGCCATTTGGGTGCCCGATCCCAATCCAACATGTTCGGGGATTGCTGTTTCAATATCAATCTGAATTTGATCTGAAACTTTAAGTTCCTCACATAATCGTTTGGCACATTTATGCGCCCTTACTGATGAAGGCCCATTAACCGTTAATTGAGCAGACTTTATAATAGAAAGTCGAGTGGAGATTTCATTAAGCGCTACCCCAATGCTGCCAAAATTTCGCCCTAAGGAGCCACTTAAATCAATAAACCCCATATGTAATCTTGCTGGAGCTATAACGGAAACTTTTCTATCAGGCACGTTTAATATTATTTATGAATAAAATAGCGTCGAATTATACAGGATGAATATATGAGCCAAGAATAATTTCTGCTAATTCATCCAAGTCATTGACTAAGCAATCTGTTTGTTTTGCCGAAACAGCATCAAATGGTAGGACTGAAGGAACAAAAATCGAGGGGGATTTAGCATTAATCGCAGCTTGAATTCCGGTTGCTGAATCTTCCACAACCAAACACTGAGAAACAGGAGTTTTTAGCAACTCTGCGGCCAACAAAAACACATCGGGGGCAGGTTTTCCTTGTTGCACATCATCACGGCTAATCACAATAGAAAAAACCCCCTCAATCCCAGCTAATTTTAAACATTCCAATGCATTCAGTTTTCGACTATTAGTGGCTAAACAAAATGCAATATGATGAGTATTGAGGAGGTCTAATAATGTGAAGAAACCCTTTTTAACAGGAATACCAAATTGATTGACATACTCCCGCCAATATTCTCCACTTAAACGGCCAAATTCTGGTAAATCAAAATCAACACCGCCATGTTCTTTTAGTTTTTTCTCAACATCTTGAGAATGTAAACCAGACATTGATAAACAAAATACTTCAGAAAAATTACGCCCCATTTTTTCTGCTGCTTTTTGCCAAGCGACGCAATAGGTAGCTTCGGTATCTAAAACCAATCCATCCATATCAAATATAACCGCTGAAAACTTAGGTATTAATTGCACCATAAGTTCCGTCATTCTAGCTTTTCCCTCATCCTGGCCTTCTCCCTTTGGAGAAGGCCAGGATGAGGTGTTAAAACTTTTGGATCTATTAATAATTTATACATTAATCACTTTAATATATTCTCCGCTAGCTTCTCTATTAGAACCAACAACAATGCGTTTCACACCCCCCTCAGATTGCTCAACTAGACCAGAGACCTCTACCCATTCACCTGTTTTAGCTTGCCCAGTATAAGTTGCGGTATAGCAAACGATAGAGTTAATTTCTGGATCTGCAATACTAAATTCAGCAGGATAATCAAAAGAAAAAGTATCATCAATAATTTCAACCTGAAGCACAACAGCTTCTCCCTTCGTATAGCTAATTGGCTTACCCTTTTGCTCAGGGATCAGACTATCAACGAAGCTTAAATCAAATTTACGCTGATGAATCATCGCTTTGTTAAACTTACGTTTTTCATGCCAAATATATTCTTCATAACTTAAATCACAATCACGACGGTCATAAGATTCAAGCCATTCATCTTCATTCAAATCAAAACATTTCCCTTGCTGTATTAATTTCTGAGTTATTTCTCTAGCCTGATTAAACACTTCTCTAGAATAAAAAACTAAATCAATATCTGAAGATTGTTTTTGTGCAGAAATAAGAATAGACCCTGTCACCCCGACAAAATCAAGATTTAAGCCATATTGTTGCAATAATAAGCAAAGCGATATGCAATCAGATTCAATCAAATCATTAGCTTCTGTGACTAAAATCTGCTTAACCCTCTCTTTAGGTTGATGATGCTTAACAACTTGATCTAAACTCAAAGCATGGCAATGCGCCTGCTTGATAGAGGAATAATGTAAATATTGTGGGTAATGCTCAGTAAGATATTGATTAGCTTGCTGAGTATCAACTTTTTTCCACTGCTTATTCGAACGAATATATCGTAGAAAACACAGAATTTTCCCTTGCTCTAAACCACTTTCTACAACAGAAAAAACCAAACCTTCAGCTGTTTCTATAAAATCTTTTGCTAAAACCATCAGCTACTTTCAACACAGTTTCGGCCATTTCCTTTAGCTCTATATAAGGCATCATCAGCCGCTTTAACTATTTCGTCATCTGATTGAAACTGCCCAGTATAAGTCGCCAAACCCAAACTTAAAGTAACGTAATCAGCAGCCTTAGAGCCTTCATGTAGAATATTCTGATCAAAAACAACTTGCCTTAATTTTTCAGCTATTAGCAAGCCACCTTGTAAATTGGTATCAGGAAGAATTAAAGTAAACTCTTCACCACCATATCGACAAGCCCTATCCGTTGGGCGATCACCTATGCTACCTATTACTTTAGCCACAGCGGCCAAACACACATCACCTTGTTGATGACCATAAGTATCATTATAGATTTTAAAAAAATCTATATCGCACATAATAACTGATAAAGGGATTTTGTTTCTTTTAGCTAATTTAAATTGTTGGTCTAATGTTTCATCAAAATTTCGTCGATTTGCCAATCCTGTCAACTCATCGAACATGGCTAAATGTGCAAGTTTTTTGTTTACATAGATTAACTCTTGCTGTGCTTTTTTTAATTTCAGGCGCATTTTATAAATGCGTTCCATTGCACTTATAGTCAATTGTAATCGTAGCTGGTTTATAGGCTTAAATAAATAAGCATCACCTCCAGATAAAATACCGCGGGTAAAAGACTCATCATCATCCTTTGTGGTAAGAAAAACAATAGGAAACCAATCATTAGAATCCAATTCTCTTATTGCAGATGTGACCTGAAAGCCGTTCATACCTGGCATTTCTACATCCATCAACACCAAATCCACTGGATTTTCTTTAACATATAACAATGCCTCCTCCCCATTCTCAGCATGTATCACTTCATGCCCCATAGGAACAACACATTCTTGCACTATCATTCGAATAACCCGACTATCGTCAACAACTAATACTTTCATTCTTTACTTAACCTGAGATCCACCTTTACCCTATAAATATAGTCTAGCTTACTTTGTATTATTCTGTACTAAAGAATCTTGTTGATCAGTCCAATTTTTTTTAGCTTACTATATCTGCCAATATTTTCTATACTAAATTTTAATCAAAGCTTCCTAAATATAAAGAAAAAAGAAATATTACAAAATACTGAGCTGTTATCAAAAAACAGTCATTTAATTAGTTTTATCTGGCCAGCTCAAAACCCTGATCTTATGCAAAACCTTGCAGCAAGAAATGCAACTTTTTTAGCCATGGACAGTGTTCCCCGCCTCTCCAGATCACAAAAACTCGACGCTCTTAACTCTATGACTAATATTGCAGGGTATATGCTGTGATTGAATCCGCTCAACACTTTGGACGTTTTTTTACGGGACAGATTACTGCCGCTGGGAAAGTTAATCCAGCCAAAATATTGGTTATTGGTGCAGGTGTTGCTGGCCTTTAACACTTGATAATATAATGCGGGGCTTTCAT
>CAZMQH010000090.1:0-8522 GCA_964568245.1 uncultured Methylomarinum sp. | reverse complement strand
CAAAATTTAAGCATGTGTTTTTTCAAACTCAGCCATAAAGTCAATCAATGCTGTCACACCTTCAGTGGGCATAGCGTTATAAATACTTGCACGCATACCACCAACAGAACGGTGACCTTTTAATGAACTTAGACCTTTTTCACCTGCTAATTTCAAAAAATCAGCATCTAATTCAGCATTTGCTAAAACAAAAGGTATATTCATTCTAGATCGAACCGCTTTAGTAACAGGATTAGAATATAAGGAAGATTGTTCAATCGCTTGATACAGCGCATCAGCTTTAGTTTTATTGCGCTGTTCCATTGCTGCAATACCACCCGATTCTTTCACCCATTTCAACACTAAACCCACTAAATACCAGTTGTATGTCGCTGGCGTATTAAGCATTGAATCATTTTTGGCTTGTAGCTCATAATCAAATACTGAAGCAATTTTACTATCTGCCTGGCCGATTAAATCATCACGCACAATAACAATAGTGACTCCAGCAGGCCCCATATTCTTTTGCGACCCAGCATATACAATACCAAATTTACTAATATCAACCGCACGCGATAAAATATTAGATGACATATCACAAACTAAAGGTAAATCACCAAAACTTGGAATATCCTGAAATTCTACCCCATGAATGGTTTCATTATCCGTGTAGTGTAAATAAGCCGCATTCTCATCAACATTCCAGTCAGCATAATCAGGGATATCGGTAAAATTAGTTGATTTCGCATCGGCCGAAACAATAACATCACAATGATTTTTAGCTTCTTTAATTGCTTTTGTAGACCAGGCCCCTGTATTGACGTAACAAGCTTTATCATTGCCTCGTAAAATATTCTGCGGAATACCTGCGAACTGGCCTGTTGCTCCACCTTGTAAAAATAACACTTTATAATTAGAAGGAATATTAAGAAGCTCAATCAAATCACTTTTTAACGCTTCAGCAATCGACATAAATTCTTTGCCACGGTGACTCATTTCCATCACAGACATACCCGTGCCACGCCAATCTAAAAACTCTGCTTGAGCTTTTAATAAAACTGACTCGGGTAATGTGGATGGACCTGCACTAAAATTAAAAATTCTACTCATTTTATTCTTCTGTTCCTAAGTTATCTTGTTCTTGGTTGCTATCAATTTCGGCTTCAGAATCAGCAACTGGATTGTCAATTTTATCTTGCTCATCCAATTCTTCCTCGCCTTCGTCTAAGCCATCAACACGATCAACACCCACCACTTTTTCTTTTTTATCTAGGCGTATAACACGCACACCTTGTGTATTACGACCAACAACAGATATTTCATTAACCTTAGTTCTAACCAATATACCGCCGCTGGTAATCAGCATAATTTCATCAGTCTCAGCAACTAAAGTAGCCCCCACCACAGCACCATTACGCTCAGATGTTTGCATTGCAATCATGCCTTGACCGCCTCGCTTATGCTGGGTAAATTCTTCAAGTCGTGTACGTTTGCCATAACCATTTTCAGTCACATTTAATACTGTGCCTTCTGCAGCAATAATTAATGAAATAACTTGCTGCCCTTCTTTTAGCCTAATACCGCGTACACCCGTAGCTGTTCTGCCCATTGAACGTACATCTGTTTCATTAAAACAATTAGCTTTACCTGAACTGCTAAATAGCAATACATTTTGCTGACCATCTGTAACAGCTACACCGACCAAAGTATCATTTTCGCGCAAATCAATTGCAATTTTGCCATTGGCACGTTGTCTTTCAAATTCCTTTAATGGGGTCTTTTTAACTGTACCTGCTGAGGTAGCCATAAAAATAAATTTATCTTCGCTGTATTCACGAACTGTCAGCATGGCATTGATTTTCTCACCTTTTTCCAAAGGCAACAAATTAACAAAAGGTTTACCACGCGAGCCACGACTAGCAACAGGTAAATGAAACACCTTCAACCAATAAACTTTACCCGATGATGAAAAACATAAAATGGTGTCATGAGTATTAGCAATAATCAATTTCTCAACAAAATCCTTCTCTTTTGTTGCCGTTGCAGACTTACCTCGCCCACCTCTACGCTGTGCTTTATAGTCACCAAGAGGTTGAGATTTAACATAGCCCTCATGCGACATGGTCACAACCATATCCTCTTCAGTAATTAAATCCTCAGCCGAGAGATTAAGATGCTCTTGTATGATTTCAGTCCGTCGTTGATCAGAATATTGTTGCTTAATTTCTTCTAACTCTTCTCTAATCACTTCCATTAACCGAATATCGCTCCCTAATATTTCTAGGTAGCCATCAATTAATTTTAATAATTCCTTGTACTCTTTAACAATTTTTTCTTGCTCTAACCCAGTTAAACGATGTAAACGTAAATCAAGAATTGCTTGTGTTTGCGCCTCAGATAGCTTGTAAGATCCATCCTCTTGCGCACCGTATTCAATTGATAAGGTTTCGGGTCGCGTTCTATCAGCATCAGCATCTTCTAGTAACGTAGCGACCAAACCTAAATCCCAGTTTCTAGCTAGCAAGCCTTTTTTTGCTTCAGCTGGGTTTGCTGATGTTTTGATTAGCTCAATCATTTCATCAATATTAGCCAATGCAATAGCCAACCCTTCCAAGACATGAGCTCTTTCGCGCGCTTTGCGTAACAAATAAATCGTTCTACGCGTTACAATTTCTCTTCTATGATTTACAAAGGCTTCTAAAATTTCTTTAAGATTCAAACAATAAGGACGACCATCTCTAATGGCGACCATATTGATACCAAAAACAGTCTGCATCTGAGTCTGTTTATAAAGATTATTTAGCATCACTTCAGGGACTTCACCACGGCGTAATTCTATGACCATCCGCATGCCGTCTTTATCCGACTCATCCCGTAAACCTGTAATCCCTTCAATCTTGCCAAACTTAACCATTTCAGCAATTTTTTCCAGCAATCTGGCTTTATTTACTTGGTATGGCAGTTCCGTCACAATGATAGATTGTTTGGCACCGCCTTCTTCTCGGTCTTCAAAATGACAACGTGAGCGCAAATGAATTTTGCCTCGACCTGTCATGTAAGCATCATAAATCCCTGATGCTCCATTAATAAACCCAGCAGTAGGAAAATCTGGCCCTGGTACATGTTGCATTAATTCAGGAATTGTACTTTCTGGCTTTTCAATTAGTGCAAGACAAGCACTCACAATTTCAGATAAACTGTGAGGCGGAATATTAGTCGCCATGCCAACAGCAATCCCTGATGACCCATTGATTAATAAGGTCGGGATACGCGTCGGCATAACCGAAGGTTCTGACTCTGATTCATCATAGTTGGCAACAAAGTCTACTGTTTCTTTATCAAGATCAGCTAAAATTTGATGTGATATTTTAGCCATTCGAACTTCGGTATATCTCATCGCAGCAGGTGAATCACCATCGACTGAACCAAAGTTACCCTGCCCATCAATAAGCATATAGCGCATTGAAAAAGGCTGAGCCATTCGTACGATGGTATCATATACCGCAGTATCACCATGGGGATGATACTTACCGATCACGTCACCGACAACACGAGCTGATTTTTTATAAGCTTTATTCCAGTCATTACCCAATACACTCATGGCATAAAGAACTCGCCTATGTACGGGTTTTAGACCATCTCTTACATCAGGTAATGCTCGACCCACAATGACACTCATTGCGTAATCAAGGTACGATTGTTTCATCTCATCTTCGAGATTAACGGGAATAATTTCTTTAGCGAATTCTGACATATATCCGTTTATTTATATTTATGCTAAAAATAGCAAGATTCCTTTGTGATACCGCAAAGCAATAGACATCCTTATCTATAATGGTATAACCCAATACAATAACTGGGCAATTATAACAAACAATCCAGCTAAATAGGAGAAGATGTAACAAATCTAGCAGACTATAGAATTTTTTCAGATTTCAATGAGCATCATTTTTCAAGACTATTTTGATTAAAGATTTCATTCAGAAAATTCTTCATAGCCAGCCAAGACCGCTTATCCGAAACCGGCTGATATACAGTGCCAAAATCAGGATCATTAGCAATGGGATTGGTGAAGGCATGCACGGTCTGACTATAATTATGCACTTGCCAATCAGCACCCGCCGTTGTTAACTCTAGCTGCAAGGCATTCAGCTGATCACTCGAAACCATAGGGTCACCAGCCCCATTTAAAACCAGTATTTTTGCTGATATTGGCGATTTCAGGCTGTCCATATCGGGCACATTAACTAAGCCATGAAATGAAACCACACCTTTAATATCAACGCCTGACCTTGCCAAATCCAACACACAAAGACCACCAAAACAAAAACCAATAGCCGCTATCTGCTTATCATCAACCCATGGCAACAACTTCACAGCATATAAAGCAGCATTCATCCGCCTTAAAACCAAAGCCCGATCATCCATAAAAGGCTGTATTAATTTTGAGCTTTGTTCAACCCCTTGTCCTAAAACACCTTTACCATACATATCGACAGCAAAAGCGAAATAGCCCATTTCAGCAAGTAATAAAGCCTTTTCCTCAACAAACTCATCACGACCACTCCAAGCATGATTAATCATAACCGCTGGCCTCCGACCACCTACGCTATCATCATAAGCAAAAAAACCTTCCAGTAACACATCACCATCAAGGTACCCGACAGTATTAGAAATAATAGCCATAACTTTTCTCTTTATTGACTAATAAAGTCATACACTACGACTCTATTAATTAAAGGTTTAATTTTTTGTTTAAGTATTTTTTTATGCTTAGGATTATTTAAATACGCTGTTAATGCCGCCTTATTTTTCATGGTAACAGTCACTGCAACATCAAAAGTATCATCAACTATTGATCTATCGCTAGACGCAACAATCCCAACATGGCGACTAATAATTCCAGGAAAATCATTTAGTTCTTCACTTGCCTTAATAAAAGCCGCACGATCCGCTTTATTACCAGGCTGATTTAACCAGACCATAACCACATGTGTTATTTTTTTATTCCCTTCAGCAGAAACTGATGAAACCGAAAAAGAAAGTAAACATAGTAAAGAGATTTGCAATAAAACTAATGTCTTTTTCATATAAGTTGTCCAGATTTTTTTAATGAATTTAAAAAACCAGTTGAGGCATCCTCAACCATATCCAATACCAGCTCAAAACCATATTTACCACCATAATATGGGTCAGGTACTTCAAGCGTATCAAGATGAGGGGCGTACTCTAAAAAGTATTTAACCTTATGTTTATGTTCTTCAGGACAAAACTCCATAACAAGCTGGTAATTATCTTCATCCATGACTAATAAATAATCAAAATCATGATAATCACCCACTATAACTTTTCTAGCTCTTAAGCTTGCTAGATCTACATCTCTATCTTTAGCTGCTTTTTGAGCCCTTAGATCTGGTGCATCACCCATATGGTATGCATGAGTCCCCGCCGAGTCGACATCGATCTTATGCCCCAGATGTTCAGATTTAATCAAAGATTGAAACACGCCTTCAGCAGTAGGAGACCTGCAAATATTCCCCATACAAACAAACAAAACCCTGATTTTTTCCATAATAAACCTTAAAGTTTGTAAAAAAATGATCGATAACTAGAATTATAACTCAATTGACCTATTATAAAAGGTAGTGGCTTAACAACCTTTTATAATAATAATAAAATTCTTAGAAATTAGGTTCATTACCTGTTCTTACAAAATGAGGAGAATTCAATATGCAACTGATGAACTGGCATTCAGTAGGCACGCGTGTTATTGCAATAACCATGTCAACACTCACTGTTTTAGGTATTATAATTTTAATTGTGTACGCTAACAACGAAAAGCAAAAAGCAATTGATTCTAATATACTGGCTGCCAAGCAGTTACTGCTCGTTTCGGAATCCATTCGAAACAATACCATTAACAAGTGGAATCAGGGAATTTTTAGCACGGAACACCTTAAACAACTCATAAAAAACAAATCCCCATCAGAAACAAGAGCATTGGTTATTGCTACCGTACCCATTGCAACCGCTTGGAATGTTATTCAAGAAAAAGCCAAAGAAAGTAACTTTCGCTTTAAGGCACCAACAGTCGGAGCGAGAAACCCCAAAAATGAACCTGATACTATTGAACGAGAAGCTCTAGCCTATTTTCAAAGCAATCCAGCAGCTACAGAATACCAATATATTGATGAAGAAAAAAATGAAGCTCGCTATTTCCGCCCAGTAAAATTAGATAAGCAATGTGAAATATGCCACGGAAACCCCAACACGTCCCAAGCATTATGGGGCAATAGCAATGGTACAGATATTCTGGGCTACCCCATGGAAAATAAGCGGCAAGGTGATTTACACGGGGCTTTTGAAATCATTATTCCACTATCAGATGCTTTTGCTCAATTACAAAGCGACCTTCGGATAGCTATTGGATTTTTAGTTATTACCATACTGATTATTGGTTGTACTGGTTATTATGTCATGAACAAAATAATCATCAGCCCTCTCACCAGCTTAGCATTAAGGTTACAAGCTATTTGTAGTGGTGATGGCGATCTAACAGCTCGCCTTGATGCAAAAGGTAAATCAGAATTTGCCTGGGTTGCAGGCAGCTTTAATTCTTTTGTCAAAAAAATTGCCAAAACTATTATTAATATTAGCGATACCAGCGAAAAACTTATAACCGCTTCACACCAATTAGCCGACATAACACAACAAACAGAACAAGGTGTTGAAAGACAACTAGAAGAAACCACGCAAGTCGCTACTGCTATGGAAGAAATGACCGCAACAGTATTGGAAGTCGCCAGAAATGCAGTCAGCGCCTCTGAAGCCGCAAGCACCGCTGACGCAGAAGCCGCAACAGGTAAAAATATTGTGACTCAGGCTATGAAAGAAATTAATCAACTTGCCTTAGAAGTTGATAATGCAGCCAATGTTATTCATGAGTTAGAAAATGACTCCAATAGTATTGGTGAAGTTTTAAGCGTTATTCAAGGTATAGCAGAACAAACCAACTTATTAGCATTAAATGCGGCTATTGAAGCGGCACGCGCTGGGGAACAAGGTAGAGGTTTTGCAGTCGTAGCCGACGAAGTAAGAACATTAGCCAGCAGAACACAAAACTCTACTCTTGAAATCCAACAAACAATTGATCGCCTGCAAAATAGAGCTAAAGAAGCGGTTACCGTCATGGCTAAAGGTAAAAAACAAGCAATAGCTAGCGTTGAACAAGCCTCTTCCGCCAACGTATCAATCACTACCATTAGCGAAAGAATTGATACTATCAGTGATATGAATCATCAAATTGCAGGTGCAGCCGAAGAACAAACCGCTGTTGCAGAAGAAATTAATCGTAATATCAACAATATTACTGAAGTTACCAATACAACATCTATCGGCGCAAGACATACTTCTGAAGCCTGTAAAGAACTACTTGAACTAGCGGACCAATTAAGAACTTCGGTTGGGCAATTTAGAACGTAATTATTCCGTGTTAGAATAAACTTACATTTAAGATCAGGATTAATAATGCTCAACAAAGTTACTTTAATTGGTAGATTAGGTGCCGACCCAGAGGTTAAACAGATGCCGAGTGGAGGATCTGTTACCAATATCACCCTTGCTACAACACGTCGATGGAAGGATAAGCAGTCAGGCGAACGTCGAGATGAAACAGAATGGCATCGTATTACCTTTTTCAATCGTATTGCAGAAGTTGTTGGTGAATATTTAAGAAAAGGAAGTTTGATCTATGTAGAAGGAAGGCTTCGCACCCGTAAATGGCAAGACCAGAATGGTCAAGATAGGTACACAACTGAAATAATTGCAGACCAAATGCAAATGCTTGATAGTAAAAGCGGAGGGACAGCGAATTTTGGTGATTCTTCTAACAACAACGTCAGTAATAATCAACAACCCGCTAGCCCGCAGCAGCATAACTCAGCACCTATAACTCCAAGCCAGCCTCAACAAAATACCCCACCGCCAGCATCTTATGAGGATTTTGATGATGACATTCCGTTTTGAGATATATGTGATATAAAATAAAAAAGGCTGAACTGAACTAAACCATACAACTTATGATTCAAGTTCAGCCTTATTGTACTTGTAATCAACCTAACTCACACTTTTAGCTGTCTGCCCCCTCCACGCAAGCTATTTACAATAGCTGTAGTTGCAAGCAAAGCAGAAGAAACAATATACGCTCCACTTACAAACCCAAAAAGCCCAGTCACAAATAAGCCACTTACTAAAATATCTTTATTTAAATCATTCATAATTATTTCTCACGTTTTATAGTTAATCTTAAAACTAACTATAGAGAAGATAATGTATAAAATACTTGTCATTGATCACACTATTTTAACAGTGAAAAATTGATTGCAATATTTGTGACTAATGCCCGTCAAACACGAGCTATTTGTCAGGTTTAACTCGATGTTCCAGTTTTTTTGACTTGAATTCAGAAAATACTGAAAACTAGAGTGGGATGGCTAACATCTGGCTCCCACGCGCTGCGTGGGAGCCTATTTTTATACGCGCTA
>CAZMQH010000089.1:0-8596 GCA_964568245.1 uncultured Methylomarinum sp. | reverse complement strand
CACGGACTTACGGTTTGCTGTACTAGTGTACTGTTAAAGCACATGTGACTTTTACCGTGGCTATTTGCTATCCGCAATATTAAAATTCAATTAGAGCGAATTTATGTCCTTTGGAATTGAGATGTTGATGTCTTTGTTGTTCCATGTGGCATGTCCAATGGTACGCCATGTGCCTGCTAAATTAGATTCAAGGAGGTCTTTAACCCAGTAGTCTGGAGTTGATATTTTCTTTAATTTAATGTGGAAGGTGGTGGTGTTTAAGTCAAGCCCAGACTTAATCCCCCAAAATGCGGTGGTTTTCATAATAAACTTGGAAAGCCGGTGATTGTCAATGTTTGGGGTGACGGCAATGTTGGCCCACATAGAATGAACACGGCCCCAATTTGGAGCTTGAAGCCTGCCTTCAGGTGTAACAAAGGGGAGCCATTTTTCCTGCCCCTGTAACTCAGTGTAAGTAATTGCAATTAGGTGGTTATAGCCTTCAAAATGGTCATGTAAATATAGGGCGTGAGGTGTAATACCTAAAAAAACACTGGAATAGTTAACGAATGAATTGCTGATGCTGGAAATAAGGTTGTTGATAGCAGAGGGTTTGATGTCATGCTTTATTCGATAAAATATTCCGTAATGGATACTACTGTTTAGCTGAAGCAAAAACAGTAGTAATAGAATTTTAGATAATTTATGGATATTGTGTTTTTCAATTCTAGCGGTAGGCGGTAGAAAAACTTTGTCGTATAAGGATTGGTGATTGCTAATGGCTGTAGGAATTGGGCAATTTTCATCACAAATAACTCGATTACGAGAGTCTGCGATATTTCTGTAAATTTTACATGCTAGGTGATAAATTCCTGGGGTTTTAAGGATATAGCCAATAAGCGACGTATAGCGCATTTTTATAAGGATCTGGCTATAGGTGGCTACGCCAGCATAAAGCGTGTTGTTTTTATCCAAGGCGTATAAGTCTTTTAGTAGGGTTTGTTCGCTAATATTGCTAAGAGCAGGGTATTTAGATGCATTAGATTGGGCGCTCTTAAAATCGATACAGTTAAAGATATCAAAATGATTAAGGGTTAGGATGGTTTTGCAACAAAGTGGGCACTGTGCATCGTAAAGTACAGTTAAAGAGGGTGTGGCGGCGGAAAGGAAAGAGCCGATCTTTCTATACCATGAAAAAGGTACGACAAGACTATAGAAAATAAGCATGCCGACACCAAAGGGATAAATATTGAATGTAATGGCAATGCCAAGATGTAAACCTGCACCAACGATGAAATAAATAGGTCTAAGACTGCGGTAATGGAATAAGAAAATAAAAGTAAATTGAAAAATAAGAATTAAGTAACCAATAAATTTTTGAACCAACTCAATATTTAGTAACCAACTCATATCGATAGTTGAGATATAGTAGGGCATAGAGGATGGTAACCATGCGCCCAACCCATTTCTCCAGTGCGGAGCAAATAGTTTATGAATGCCTGAATCAAAATATAAAAAGCCTAGACAGATGATAACGGGAATATAATAAGCAAGAGCGGAAACTTTTTGTTCTGAGTATTGTGAATAATGTTTAAAAGGCGTTTGTAATTTTGATTTTAGATTATCAATTGAAAAAGCTTTGTCAATTGGCATGAAAATCATAAAAAAATTGGCGCCGATCATAAATAAATCGAAGCCACCATCAAAATCACGTTGCATGGGGGTGAATGATACAAAAACCATCCAGAAGATATAATTGCCAATGATTGCCTTTTGAGTGTGGAAGCCAAGGGTGATTAAGGCCGCAATAATAGCCCAAACACAGAGGAAAAAAGGGATCATTGGGAATTCAATGTCCAGATAGGGGATAGGGTCAAAGATTAGATGATTAAAATACAACAGAAATAAAACTTCTTGAAGGGTTACTAAGCCAAATAATATGCGGAAAAGTCCAATTCCAGTAGCGGGAGCTTGGCAGTGGTACAGGGAAGAAACTTTTGCGTGCAGTAATTTATACATTGAGTAGTAAAAACATGAGGGAAATTACCACTAATTATAAGGGATATGCTGTTACTACTCCATAAAGAAGTATGACGGCCCTTAAAAACGATAAAAGCCGTACCAAGAGAACCTGATACGGCTTAAATGTAGAAAAAACTAGTAAAGCTTAATCTTCGTCTTCTGGCTCTGCGAAAACCCATTTTACGAAAAAGTAGCCAACAGTAATAACGATTACTGCAACGACCATGCCTTCTGGTTCTTTTAACATTTCTACTACGTCTAAGATCGCTCCCATGAGTGTCCTACCTTTTTTTATTGTGAGTATTATAAAGTGCCAATTATCTGGCATCCGAACGCTATATGTTACTTTAGCAGGCTCTAATGTCAAGATAAAAGTGGGATAGAGTTGGATTTTAGGGGTTTATTAATGCTTGTATGATACCGTTTTACATTTGCTATAATCACCTAAGTTAAAAAGGTTGGGGCGTTTTTGGTGACATTTTTAGGTATTTTCAAAGAGTAATAAAAATATTTGAAGATCTCGAAAGTAATAGATTGCAACAATACCTTAATAAATGTAAGTTTACTATGCGTTTTAATGGAGAAATGTGCTTGATTAATATAGATTCATTGGAACTGTCGTATGGAGTTGATGGCTTTCATCTCACTATACCGCAGCTAAAAATTGAGGATGCTGAAAAGGTCGCTATCATAGGCCCCAGCGGATCAGGGAAAACAACATTACTTAAGCTTATTTCTGGGATTGTACTGCCTAATCAAGGTACTGTGACTATTGAAGAAACCATAATTAATCAACTTTTAGATGCTAAACGTCGTGATTATAGAATTTCAAATATAGGTTTTATTTTTCAAGATTTTGAATTGTTAGACTACCTCAATGTACAAGATAATATTTTGCACCCCTTTAGAATTACTCAGGCCTTAAAAATAAATGGGCAGGTACGAGCGAGAGTTGAGAACCTAGCTCAAGAAATGGGGATCGCTAGTAAATTGAAACGACTAACGAATAATTTATCTCAGGGTGAAAAACAACGTACGGCCATATGTAGGGCAATGATCACCTCACCTAAATTGATCCTTGCCGATGAAGCTACAGGCAATTTAGACCCTAGCAATAAAACAAAAATTTTGGATGCGCTTTTTCGAAGTACCGATAAAAATAAGGCGACATTAATTGCAGTAACGCATGATCATGAATTATTGGGTAGGTTTGATCGGGTGATTGATTTTAAGCAATTCTGTGATGTGGAGGCGGTATGATTGATAGTTTTTACCTTGCATGGCGTTATATTGCGTTTAATCGAGTAAAAACGATTACCCTTGTTTTATGTATTAGTTTGGTCTCATTTCTGCCTTTTGCATTAAAAATATTGCTCCAAGAAAGTGAACATCAATTAATGTCTCGAGCGGCAACAACACCTTTACTGGTTGGCGCAAAAGGAAATTCACTTGATTTGGTGATGAATTCTTTGTATTTTTCCAAAGAAAAACCTGATTTCATTAGTATGAAGGCGATTGAAACAGTCATGGATTCATACTTAGCCATGCCAATTCCTCTTTATACTCGATTTCACGCGAGAGAATATCCCATTGTCGGTACATCACTTGATTATTTTGAGTTTCGCCAGCATGAGGTTGCTGATGGACGTGTCTTTGCTATGCTGGGTGAAACTGTTATCGGTGCCGATGTTGCGAGGCAATTGAATCTAAATATAGGGGATAGTATATTATCTTCACCCGAAAATTTATTTGATTTAGCCGGTGTATATCCACTAAAAATGAAAGTGACAGGCATCCTGAAAAAAACCAATTCGGTTGATGATAAAGCCGTTTTTGTAGACCTAAAAACAGCTTGGGTTATTCAGGGGTTGGGGCATGGGCACCAAGACGTGAAAACCATTAACAATGAAGGTGATGTACTCAGTCGATCCGAAAAACTAATTACGACTTCAACAAAAATTAAGCAATATACTGAGATTAATTTAGATAATCTGGAATCCTTTCATTTTCATGGAGACCCCTCTATCTATCCTTTAACTGCAATTATTGCTGTTCCACAAGATGAAAAATCAGCCACTATTCTAAGAGGGCGATATTTATCTGAACAAAAGAACCAGCAGATAGTCCGACCTAAAAAGGTCATAGAAGATTTATTAGGCAATATTTTCCAAATAAAAGAATTTATTGATGCCGTTGTGTTAATTGTTGGCATTGCTATGGTGTTGGCCATTTTTCTCGTTTTTAACCTGTCTTTTCGCTTAAGGCAAAAAGAAATAAGCACTATTTTACATTTAGGTTGTAGTCGCACCATGATAATTCAACTGGTTGGGGCTGAAATTTTGATTATTGTCTTATTCAGTGGCATATTGTGTTTTTCATCTCTTTTAGTGTTACAGCATTTTCAGGGCGATATTGTCCATCAACTTTTTTTATCATAGATATAACAAAAAATTTAATATTACAATGAAAAAAACAAAAAAATATTTTGCGCAGAAAGCAATCTTATTTTCGAGCCTGTTGTTAGCTTTAAATAATGTTAATGCCACCGAAGAGACCCCTTTAAATGTTTATGCAGTGAATTACCCGCTCAAGTTCTTTGCTGAAACAATTGCCGGGCAGAATGCCAAGGTTACTTTGCCTATGCCGACTGATATCGACCCTGCATTTTGGTCTCCTCAGGCTGAAGATATTGTAGGCTTACAAAAAGCAGATATGATCCTGCTTAATGGTGCAACGTATGCGAAATGGTTGCCAAAGGTGTCGTTACCTATCTTTAAATTAGTTAATACATCCGCTGAATTTAAAGACGCTTATATCTCTTTAAATGAAGCGGTTACACATAATCATGGTTCAGGTGGAAAACATTCTCATACAGGGACTGCTTTTACTACATGGTTAGATTTATCATTAGCTGAGAAGCAGGCAAAAGCAGTATTTAAGGCTCTGTCGAGAAAGCAGCCCAAGTTAAAGGCTGATTTTGTACAAGGTTTTATTCCTTTGCAAAAGAGTTTATTAGCATTAGATACTGAGTTAACGGAGATTGGTGCTGCACTTAATGGTGAAGCACTTTTAGGTTCTCACCCTGTTTATCAGTATTTGAGACATCGATATAAATTAAATTTAGAAAGTGTTCATTGGGAGCCGGAAGAGGTGCCTACTAAAGAGCAATGGAATGTTTTAAAAGGGTTGCTAGCAAAGCACCCTGCTAAATGGATGCTTTGGGAAGGGGTTCCTGCCGAGGAGACAGTGACAAAGTTGGAAGCGCTTGGTGTGAAAAGTATTGTTTTTTCACCTGTTGCCAATTTACCTGAAACAGGTGATTTTTTGAGTATAATGCAAGAGAATGTCGCTAGATTGAGATCAATAATAAAAGAATAAAAATCTAGTCGCATTTATTAATATTTGATTGATAAATGAGGGGGGGAGTAATGAATCTACAAAAGAAAATAGCATTAAGTATTGTTCTTTGTTTTTTTTCCATAACCGTACAGGCCGATCACTTTCCAGTAGGGAGTAGAGTATTAGCGGATTGCCATGGTTTTTTTGCTAAAGGGAAAATAAAAAGGATGTACCAAGAAAAATATGTGGTGCATTTTGACAAGGATGCAAGGCCTGCTCATTGCACGCCTTTTTCATGGGATGGCCAGTTTCTTGTACCTTACAAGACGGTGACTAAATTTACTGGTAAGGTAAAGCCCAAGGCTAACTTTTTTTCAACGACGGTAGAATTTGAGGTAGGTGATAAGCTGGATATTTATTATAGAGCTTCTGAACGTGGCCAATTTTTTAATCACAAGCTAACGGTGACGGTTGAAATTACAGAAATTAATGCCAATGGTGCAGCACAATTAAAGGTTGTAGGTGGAGAGCTTAAAGCGCAACAAGTTTTTACGCGCTGGGTGGGGACTAACTATGTATCGTTAGATTTCTCTAGCCACTTAGTGGCTGATAGATTAACTATTCTTAATGTAGATAAGCTTTAAATAAAAGTCGCGGCCATAGGCCTAAGGAACTTACAAGCAATGAATATACCCACCTTGCTTGTCTTTTTGCTCCTGCTTGAATTCTCTCAATCGTTGCATAGAATGACTATGCGCCTCTTGAGATAATCCAAGCAGAAACAAAAATCCTACGCAATATGGGTATATTCATTACTTGCAAGTCCCTAATACCAACCCTAATATATTTTTGCTTGAACTCATAAGTCGTCATTTCTGCAAGCTCTTAGCAGGAATTTATGCGCGCGCATGGATTCCCGATTAAAGATTTCGGGAATGATGATTACAGTGCTTATACTTTGCGTGGCCACGGATGCGGTTTTCTATCGGTTGCTTTTTGCCGATAGGCTGCGTTGCTGAAATGGTTGCGTAGCCAGCTATGCGCCCATTTCAGCGCCTTGCTATCGATAAAAATCAACTCGCTATAAAATCCACATCCGTGACCGCGCGAAGTATATTTATTGGGGTTGCTATAATACTAAAATTCTACGCTCATCTGAACTCTTACCATTCTAGGTAGAACTGGGTGAGAAACAACATCGCTAACTCCCGCCGACTCTCCTTTAAGGCGTGATTCATAATAATAAGCAATATCAGTATCATCCGAATCAAATAAATTAAAAACATTTAATTCTATTCGATAGTCTTTATAACGGTAGCCAGATCCTAAGTTAACAACCGTTGTAGAATTCGCATAAATACTGCCATCTTCAGTTAAAGGCATATCACCAAAGTGACGAGCTCGTAAACTACCGAATATGCCGTTAGGAAAATCAACGGTTGCTCCACCTGAAATAGTTCTTCCCACAGAGTTAGGGACTTTATTTGCGTTTCCTGGAGCATCTGTAAATTCAGATTGACTTAATGCTACATCAAAGTCTAAGGTTAACCAATCAAAAGGCTTATAGTAATTAGATATTTCAATACCATAGCGCTGGCTATTACCTGATGCTTCAGTGCTGCCGCCATCTCCAACAAAAACCAGTTCAGAGTCTAATTCTAACCACCATAATGACATAGTGGTAACTAAGCCTGGAATATATTGATTTCTTAGGCCTATTTCCGCACCAAGTGTGGAGGCAATGGGGTCAACCTGAGGCGCTGGGCCTCCTGTTTCGGGGTCTATGGTAATAGTTGAGCCTCTGGCATCGTTACTATGAAAGCCATAACCCACATTAAAATAATATTCAGTGTCGTACCAGGGTCCTGCAATAAGGCTTAATTTAGGGCTAAACTGAGCATCATCTGTTTGACCCGAATTAGCAGCTATATTTTTGCTTTCAACATCATAAATATAGATGTCTCCTCGTAATCCTAAAATAGATTTAAACTTATCAGCCCATTGCACTTCATTTTCTAAATAAAGGCCAATGCTGGTTTGGTTTACTTCATGTTCTGTTACCGTGCTAAGAATTTCTCTTGCTTTGCTTTTATACAGGCCGACATTAGGAATATAGTCGTGTCGAACTTGTATTCCCCCCGTGTTTTTAACATCAAAATTAAACCAGTCATCATATTTAGTATGCTTAGCTTCACCGCCAAAAATATAGCGGCGATCTCTTTGAGTGATTTGATCTCCATTAATAGGGTCATTTAGAAAATAGGTGAAATTAGAATATAAATTGAAGTCAGAATAAACAGCGTAAGTAGAGACTTTAGTTTCACCATATTCAGACTGTAACCACCAGTTGCCAGATAAGCTATAGCGCTCCATATCACCACCTACTGTTGGGTCAATAGTACCAAGTTCAGAGAAGCCTTGATTAACTGCACGAGAAGGGATTTGTTCAGTGGAGTCCCAGTTACTGTGATAAACAGTGCTTACAATGGCATAGCCTTTATATCCATCATCAACGGTATAACGTAATAAACCATTAAATTTGTTTAGGCTTTCTGCTTTATCCCAAGGGCCTTCGTAGAAATTAACTTCTGCACCATAAAGTAAGTCACCATTACCCAGTTGATTAGAATTAGCGATAACACCGCGATAAAAGTCATCTTCACCATAGCCAAATTTGATTAAGCCCTTGTCCAGTCGGTGTTTAGTATGGAAACGTACATAACCAGCCGATGAAAAATCGCCCATTTCCGCATGGTAAGGGCCTTTGCCATATTCAATGATATCGACTAATTCAGGGATAATGCTATTTAGGTCTAAGTAGCCTTGGCCATGGCCATGAGAGGGTAAATTCAAAGGTACACCATCGACCATGCCAGAAAAGTCTGTGCCATGATCCAGATTAAAACCCCGTAAAAAAAATTGATTCGCTTTACCGCTACCACTATGTTGGGTAGCCATCATACCTGGGACAACTTCGACTAATTCACCTGGGCGAGAAATAGGGCGGAATTCAAACTCAGCTTGACCGATCACTCCAGAAGATGCCGAGTCAGTTTGACCTAAAAGATCTGAGGCCCTGCCTGTTATTTCCATAACACCCAATTCTGAAACAGCATCTGACTCATCTTGAGGGTGAGCTGAAACAGTAAATGTACAGGATAGGGTGATTAAAGAGTAAGCCGCTAGGTTGATTTTATGTTGATGGAAGAAATGTGATGTCATTAAAAATAGCCTGAATCAAGTATTGTTTTTGTTA
>CAZMQH010000088.1:0-8631 GCA_964568245.1 uncultured Methylomarinum sp. | reverse complement strand
TTTTTGAAGAGAAGCAACAGACCACTTATATGAAGAGCAACACTCTCAAACAAGCAACCCGCCCAACATTCAAAAAACCCAACCTACTCCGCATCCTGCGTCTCTTTCAGAGCCACTTGCTCCCTGAAAGAATGGCGTATTATACAGCAACCTACTCTGCCGTCAAGGGTTTATTTTAATCAATTCCTTTTTATTTACATACTCAAACTTTCCAGCCACCCAACCCTATGCAGGCTCTAAGTTCTGCAACAAATATCGTGCAGTTGATGCAATCTCTTCATCCTCATCATATCTTAAGAATTCTAAACAATGCCCTTTTTTTACAACAATAAATCTTACAAATTCATTCTCATCTTTAGCTAGTAACTTTACTAGCTCAGGCTCATCTGTATATTTGGCCACAGTTGCACGAACTCGCCAACACGTATCATTTACCAAAATATCATGCCCAACTTTTTTTCTTGCTACAGCCGCTCTTACCACAGACGACCGATCTTGAATCAAAACCGTTAAAGCAAAGCACATATCTACAGCTTCCAGCCGCACATACTCCTCTTTTTCCTTAAAAAGCTCAGTCTCACTATATTTTCTACCTGAAATGACTACAGTATCCATTTTTATCACCAATCACTTACATTACTTATAACTTTAGCCCAGATACACCCAGCAAACCATTGTCTTTTAATGTAACTGGACATAACATCACAAATTTAGTAATGCGGAGGATGCTCTACCCCTTGATTAATACCTTCAGGCTCTGACATGTTTTTAATTCTTTGCCCTAACACTTTACAAGTCGCTTCCAAACGCATTAATTGTCTTTGCTGGTCAGCCACCACATCATTGAGCGCCTGCAACAAGTCCTCTTGATAAGCCATCTTTATCTCTAACTCTGTAATACGCCCATCACTCATTTAAAATACCTAGCTATACACATCTATTTTTACACCTTTTCACTAGTACTCGCTTTATAACCATGCTCATTTATAATAGCAACCACTTCATTCAAATTCAAAAAACCAATAACCACACCTTTTTTTGATTTGTAATTAATGCTGGCGCTAATAACCCTTTTATCTCTTGTTAAAGTCATCTCTATATATAAAGCACACGAAGGACAGCTCATTCCATCAATGGAAACAACCATCCTTTGAACAACCCCTTCATTTTTTACAGATGGATCGCCTACAGACTTATCTTTTTCACTTGGCTTTTCAGAAAAATTTGCCAGAACAATATTTAACACTTCAAACAATTCAATCTTCGGTAACTTTTGCGAATCAAACTTAATTTCTACCGAATTAGCTTCCGAACTAATCAACACATCTTCAATTGCCACTCTTTTTAGCAAGATAGTCTGTAAAATTGCCGCTCTCTCTCTATCGTAAAATAAAGATGGGACAAGAATATTTACCACCCCACCCCTCTCACTCACAACAATGAAGTGATTATTTTTTTGAGTTTTTTGCATTTTAAATATTATGTCACTTTAATTTTTTATATTAGCTCCGCTTCACTCGCCACAGCAAACCTAATAAGTTTCTACCATTCAATTTTCTAGGTTTATTCAAAGACCTTTAACAGCCTGCCATTCATCTGTACTTTTCTTATAATTATATTTCACAATAGCCCTGTAATATTGTTCTAAATCATCCTTTCCGTATATTCTTTCTAAATAGCGGATTGTAAAATGTGCTTTTGCCATCTTTTGATAGTGCCGTATAAACAACCAATTTACAGAAGCCCCACTCACAGCCCCTATAACTGGCAGGCTTTGCGCTGCCAATTTTCCAGAAACAGGCACAGAAAAACGAGTAGCTACAGCATTGACTAATTTAACCAATACTGGCGCCCCCTCTTTAGAAAGACCATGAACTGCAATATGGTTTGTGGTATCACCCAGAGCCTTGGTTAAAAAAGACCTGACAGCATAATAGCTAGTATCTGCTTTCTCATTGCTTTTAACTGGACCACCACTTAAAGCAAAAACTGTTAAACATGCCATTTTGCTATCCAGTTCATCCAAGTCTTCACCATAACTTTGCGCTATATCTGCTATAGAACGCAACATAATAGTTGCTGAAACCGGCAATTCCACCGCTAATGCAGCAATACCAAAAGTTCCTCCAACCGCCCCGCTAATCCCAACAAGCAAGCTATGTATCTTATTCTTAGGTTTACTCGACTTTCTTTTAATAGAAAACAACGCCGCATCCAGTGCTTTTTCTAATGCTTTTTTAGTTATCCTAGAAACAATATTTGACCAATGGCCAGGTAGGGCTGACATTGCTTTTTCTATCGGCATACCTATTATATGACTAATTGATGTTGCCATATTTGACGATTCTAATTGTTGTGCTGCATTTACTAATAAGACCAAATCAGCTTGTCGCATCACATACCTTGAATATGACTCATTAATACATTTATATATTCAATCATCTCGTTCATCAACATAACACCATCATCAATCTTTTCTTTCAAAAAATGTAAAAAAGTACGATGCTTGAAATCTTCTTCCACATAAAAGGTTAAACCTTTATATATAGTATTTGCACCCATAAAAATCATTACAACAGCAGCCGACTTCAACATAAAGCCTCGCATACTCGCGCCCAGTTTTGCAAAGGCGAAGCTTATTAACAACATGGTAGGTAAAGTCCCCGCACCAAAAGCTAGTAATAATGCTCCACCTTCCAAAATACTTGTTGCCGAAGTCGCTTCTACATACATTGCAAATGTTAATGGGCATGGCATCAAGCCATTTAAAAACCCTGCAATCATTGCCCCAACAACGGGGCCTTTTGTCCGTGCTTTCGCATACCCTTTACGCAACAAGCCCATCGGCAATAATTTTACCGAGCCCTGCCAAGGAATCAAACCCAAAATACCCAAAGCTAAAATAATGACAACAGAGCCTATAATCATTTGTAAAATGCTTTGAAACTTACCGACCACCCCCCCAGAAACCAAAACCATGCCTAATGAAGCAGCTAACAAGCCGATACAAACATAAACAAGCACTCGAGTTAATTGGTAAGCAAAATAAGGCAGATACGACTTTTTTCCACCCACATTCATAAAATAACCCGAAACCAAGGCCCCACACATCCCCAAGCAATGACCACTACCCAGCACACCAGCGATAAATGCTAGCGTATAATCAAACCCCGTTGCGGCTACCATTTCATGCATACCGTGCATAGAATGATCCATCACAACCCCTTACTTTTACTTAATCTTAAAGAATTAACAATTACCGATACAGAACTTAAAGCCATCGCAGCTGATGCCACCATGGGGTTAAGCTTACCCATTGCTGCAACAGGAATTGCAACTGTGTTATAGCCAAAAGCCCAAAACAAATTTTGCTTAATAATCTTGATCGTATCCGTACTTAACTCTATTGTTTCAGTTACTTTAGATATATCACCTTGCACCAAAGTTAAATCTGCCGATTCAATAGCCACATCTGTCCCACAACCAATAGCAAAACCAACATCAGCTGCCGCCAGAGCGGGCGCATCATTAACACCATCTCCAATCATACCTACCTTTTTCCCTTCAGCTTGATATTGCCTAATTATTGCAAGTTTTTCATCAGGCTTAGCATTGGCAATAACATGCTCTATTCCTACTTTAGCAGCAATATAATGAGCTGTTTTTTCAGTATCCCCTGTTACCATAATGGTTTCTATCCCCATACTATTCAATCGAGCAATAGATTTCGCTGCTTCTTTCCTTGGCTTATCTGATATTCCAAAAACAGCAGCCTCTTTACCATTAATAGCCATATAAATAGGTGTTTTTCCTTGCTCAGCAAAATGACTAGCCTCTTCCATCAAGCCTTCAACAATAATACTCTGATCATCCATCCAGAACTTGTTACCAATAAACAGTTTCTTACCATCAACTTCCGCCTCAATTCCTCGGCCTGTTTCACTATAAAAATGCTGGCAATCCAATTGACTAATCGATTGCTCTTTAGCGTATTCAACCACCGCCTTAGCCAAAAAGTGTTCTGAATTATTTTCTGCCGATGCAGCCAAAGCAATAATTTTATCTTTACCTAACCGAGACTTCTTAAAAAAGTCAGTAACGACGGGCTTTCCTTCCGTTATAGTTCCCGTTTTATCAAAAACCACAACATTTAATTTAGTTGCAACCTCAAGACTTTCACCGTTACGAATATACACCCCTTTCTTTGCCGCCTCACCTGATCCGACCATAATCGCAGCAGGAGTCGCCAAACCTAAAGCACAAGGACATGCAATTAACAGCACCGTAACCGCACTTCCGAAAGCAACTGAAAAAGGAGCGCCAACCAATATCCAACTCGCCAATGTTAAACCAGATATCCCCATGACAGTGGGCACAAAAACAGCAGAAATTTTATCTACTTGTTTTTGAATCGGTAACTTAGCCGCTTGCGCCTGATCAACCATGTGGACAATGCTAGCCAACACTGTATCCATCCCTATCGCAGTAGCCTTAATATGCAAAACACCATTACCATTGACACACCCTCCAATTACTTTATGTCCTATTTCTTTAACAACAGGCATACTTTCCCCTGTCACCATCGCCTCATCAACGGTTGACACACCAAAGACAACATCAGCATCCGTTGGAATTTTTTCTCCTGGCCTAACAAGTAAAATATCATCTATTTCAACGTCATCGACATCAATTACCGATTCTACACCGTCTTTCAACAAAGTTGCTGTTTGCGGTTGCAAATCAACCAACTTACGAATTGCCTCTCCAGCCTTCCCTCTTGCCCTCTCCTCAAGATAACGCCCCAACAAGACAAAGGTAATAATCGCTGCTGCAGCCTCAAAGTACATATACCCTTTACGCCTAAACAAAACAGGCAAACTATAGCCATAAGCTGAGCCAACCCCCAACGCAATTAAAGTATCCATATTGGCTGTTTTTTGTTTAGCTAACCGCCAGGCTTTAACAAAAAACTGCTTCCCCGCACCAAACACAACGGGCGTTGTTAAAATCAATTGAAACCAATGTGACCATCTTGACTGATTCATCGACATGGCAACAGCCACTACCGGCGTACTTAAAACAGCCGACCATATAAAACGTCTTTTAGCCGATTCAATTCTTAATTGTTCCTTAAGTACCACGTTTTTCCGCTGAGACAGAGTATCCATAGACAACGCTTCATACCCAAGCATTGAAATTTTATCGCTCACTTGCTGCTTACTTAGCAAGCCATGAACAGTAACCGTCTCTGTTGCAAAATTTACATTAGCTGATTTAACGCCTAAATCTCGATTAAGCACCATTTCAATTAACAATGCACAAGACGCACAAGACATCCCCACTATAGCCAAATCAACTTCTTGAACACCTTGATCAAACTGCTTTTTCTTTTTTTCCGCAACACTTCGTTGTTTTTGAGCAATATTACCCAAGACAGCATCTAATAAGATTAACAAGTTTTTCTTAGGTAGGTGTGAAGGGTCAAAATCAATCACCACAGATCCTAATGAAAAAATCGTACGAATTTTCTTTATTTCTGAGCGCTTTTTTAACAGAATTTCAAGAATATAACAGCGCTCTATATCTTTCTTTAAAACAGGAGAAACAATACGAATACGCCTTTTTAACTGATGAGCAAGGCTAAAATTCTTATAGCTAAGTATTTCTGAATTCATAATATGAGTTATTGAATCGAATAAAGACTTATTAAATATAATGCAACTAAAAACTACGCTATAGTTAGATAAGAAGTTGAATAAAACACCAAAGGGTGACTAGAAAAATCATCCTTGAAATATATTTTATTTAGCTGGCTTACGAGACCGAACCAACAAATAAAATAGATAAAATACAGCTGCCCACTGAGACTTAAACAGCCACGGTTTGACCAGCCATTCTTGCGTAATTCGCGTCCAATGTAGCTTAATTAAATACAGCACTAGAACATCATTAAGAAAATCAATCAGTGCTTTTTCTGGATCTTTAATAAAAGACTTAGGCTTTTTAAAACCAATTTTTGCTATTATTTTGGCTGCTTGTGCCGTTTCTTTTGCATCGCCATATTTTTTAGCAACCCAGCGAGAAGCTTTCCAACTTTTAACCTTGGCTTTCAAATCCCAAGCTGTTTGTTTTTCAAAATTAACATCAGCAACCACTTGGGCAACTAGCAAACCTTTTTCATCCAATTCAGCTAAAAACTGAAAAATATGTGTGGCTAATTCGGCGAAATCACAAACAACACTTTGATACCTGATCGATAGCTTCTTTTGCCGCCTAAACAAATCAACCTTATAAACTCCATCAATTCCTAGAATTCCACTAGCAACTATTTCAGCAACGGCTTTATCACATAATTGCTCAGGTATTTCAAAACGCACATGCCCTTCAGCTCTGTATCTAACAATAAATTCTTTTTGAATACTCATAGCAACCATTGTAAAAACATTAAAAGAAAAACGGGCAATAAAGTGTATAGTCTATACACTTTATTGCCCGTCAAATGTAATCATATAGATAAATAATCTGTATGATTAACTCTCCTCTTTTGTTTCAGCAACAATATCTTCCAAGTTTTCTTTTTGTTGTAATACAAAATCCTTCCCAGCATCAGTTGCTTTACTAACACTTGAAACAATCTCTTTTCTATATTTATAAACTACATACCCAGCAGCCATACCTAAACCAAACACCAAAACAGGGTGTTTTGCTAATTTACTCATAAGTTTTCCCCCAGACTTTACAGATGCAGAAGCCATTGAGCCTTTCATAATTTGCTTTCCCATTGCATGAGAATGACTACTACCGTGCGAATGCGCCATTGTTATTTTCTCTATTTGTTTAATTACTAATCTTCTGTTGAATCAGTTACAACCTGATCTTCATGAAGCATTTGAAAAATACCTTTACAACCTTCGCAGCAGAACTTTTTATTGCCGTCTTTAGTCTTAAGTTTAAAACCTTCAACTTCTACAGCTAATCCGCAAAGATCGCAAACTTGTTTTTTATCGCCCATGCTTTTAATCAATACTCTTTCAAACGAAGCAACATTATATACTACCAAATAAAATATGAGGGCTCAACTTAATGACAACTGAAACCTGCTGAAGCAGCTCCCGACTCATCATTTCCTCCATGAACGGCCTTACTACTTGCCTTCATTAAGGCAATACGCAATGCCCCTGTCAAACTCGCCCCCAACCCCAATCTCATAGCAAGCGCAGGAACCACAATCATAGATGCCACAATAAGCACTGCCCCTAAAACTAAAGAGCCATCAGATTTAGCAGAACTTTCATTAACATCAGAAGAAGCTATTGTTATCTCTTGTGTCATTGTTTTTCTCATATCATTTATGTTTAGTTGTTCGATTAACTAAGCATAATCAATGCCATGACTCTAAGCCATTAACTTTAAAAGGGTTTTTAAATCCAACCCTCACACCCTTAAAAAAACTATGTTATACAACCTACTTATTACAGATATATGACACAGCTTTAAGAGTTTTAATTCTTCCAACCGCTCTTTTAACTTATAATCCGTTTATCATTATCAACCATTAAAAAACCATGACAATTCTACTTTTTTCTCTACGTGGCGTACCTGACGATGAATCTTTTGAAATTCAAAATTTATTGGATGAACATGAAATAAATTATTACGAAACATCAGCGGGAAACTGGGGAATATCAATGCCAGCTCTGTGGCTAAAAAATGAGGATCAATTAGAAAAAGCGCAACGACTACTCAATGAATATCATACCCAAAGAACAATAACACAACGAGAGATCTACCAGGAACTAAAAAAAGAACAAAAAAACAAAGGAATATTAGATGCCTTTATCGAAAACCCTATAAAATTTTTTATATATCTTGCAGCTATTGCCTTTATTATTTACTTATACCCGAAAATGCTTTTTGAATTCGGGCTATAAAAAGATATAAATAGCAAACCCCAGCCAACTAGCTAGCAATAACAACCAAGGAGCTACAGATTGCTTATAAACAATCGACTCATGATTATTTTCTTCAACTGCATTTATAGATGTTGAAGCCAACTTAGAAACTTTCTGAAGCTTTCGGCTTAACTCCCTCGACTTCTCTTTTTGCTGTTTCTTATAATGATTAATAGCTTTTTCCACACCTAAAGCTATTAATTTAGTTTGCTCTTTTGCTTGCCCTGGGCGCTGAGTTGCTTTTGCAGCTTTCATGGCATCATCCTGAGTTTGGGGCGATACTTTTTGGTAGTTTTTATTTTTAGCCATTATTCTTGGATTCTGTAGGGTTCTAATTGAATAGATAGTATTTTTCCACCTAACATAACAACTTTTCCATGATATCTTTCAGCTCCTGTTGAACTGAATTCAAATTGAAAAGATCGCCACACTTTTGTTACACCAAATTCATCCTTTTTTAACCACTGCCCAACTAATGCAACATAATCATCCAGCAATAGCACATCCATTTTCCGACAATGAACCACGGCCGCTTTATATGCAGTTTCTCGTGCTTTCATCGAACTTGACCAGTAGTAAGCTATCAGCAACAAAATAACAATTAAAAATAAATCCAACATCTAACCCAGCCTATTCCAATTAATTTATATCAGCAGCTCTGTTGGGCATGTTGTTAACA
>CAZMQH010000087.1:6593-8664 GCA_964568245.1 uncultured Methylomarinum sp. | reverse complement strand
GGTCGCACTCTTGATATCGCTTCTTGATCTATGCAACATAGCTTATTCCTTAAATTCAAGGTTTTTCATGCACCAAGTTACACTATCACTAATCGGAGCTACTATCGTATTTTTTGCCTATATCATCCTCTAAAGATGAAAAATCACTTTCAAAAATAGCAACAGGAATACCATTTCGTTGCTCCAAAGCCTGTCTGAGTATAGCGCCATTAAGCACAGGGAGCTGGCCATTATTTGCTCGCTCTATCAAATCAAGCGCAATAGCTAATCGATCTAAATAATTCTTCTCCTGACCCTCCAGCTCTGGATGTACCTCTATATATAGCTTATTTTCTGACCAGCCAACTTTGATTGCCTGATTAACGATATAGACAACCATTCCTTTTTTCACTTGAGGAAAAAGCTTTTCAATATCTTCAGGGTACATTCGAATACAGCCATGACTAACTCGCATTCCCACCCCATACGGTTTATTAGTACTATGAATCAAGTAACCAGGCACCCCCAAGCGTAAAGCAAAAAGCCCTAAAGGATTATCTGGCCCTGCCGCAACAACATCGGGTAAAGTTTCACCCTTCGCTGCATGCTCATCCTTAATAGACTGAGGAGGTGTCCAAGTAGGGTTTTCTTTTTTAGCAATGATCTCAGTTTTACCTAGCGGGGTATCCCAGTCAACTCTACCAATACTAATAGGGTGTGTTAGCACTTGTTTTGGCTCACCTTGCTTTTGTTTTGGGTAAAAATATAAACGATATTCAGGCAAATTAAGCACCAGCCCTTTATGCGGAGTGTCTGGCAACAGTCGGCTATTGCTTATTCTTACTCTCGTATTCTCACCTGGCAGCCATCGATCAACCGTTGGATTGGCTAATAGTATTTCATTTTGACCTAAACCAAATTCTCTGGCTATATCAAGCAGAGTATCTTCCTGCTTTGCTAATGTATAGTGTGCTTCTTTGATATCATCTCGAATTAACGTATCACCTAGCTGCTGTGGATACAAAAAACGAGTTGCCGAGACTCCGCCACTACTGAACAAAACAAAGACAATAACTATTTTTTTGATCATTAATATAGCCCTATGAAATTTTCACTTGTCTGTTATATCTTATTCTCACCACCAAAGATCTCTAGTAAGCGTGGTAAAAAGTTAGCTAGCTCTAAAGACATAATTGAAAAATCGACATCAAATCGAGCCGCTTCATCCTCTGCATCGGTATCAGATACTTGGTCTTGAATTAAATCTAAAAATTTCAGCCTTTTAATCGCTAAATTTTCATCAACAATAAAAGACAATCTATCTGTCCAGTTCACCGCCAATTTAATCACCTGCTTACCTGTATCTAAATGATTGGTTATTTCAGGTAACGATAGGTTGTGACGTTTACATCGAATAATACTGCCTTCCTCTTCAGGCGATCGTAGTTCACACTCATCTTCAACTACTAGATCTTTTGGTGTTGTTGCACTATCAACTAACCACTCAGTCATAACTGTAACAGGTTTATCGACTGTATTAACGGGCACAACAGGTAAAGAACCAAGACATTTTCGTAGATGACTCAACAAATCTTCTGCCTTTTTAGCGGAAGCAGCATCAACAATCATCCATCCGCCTTTAGGGTCAATATAAGCAAAGGTCTTTTTTGAGAATGAAAAAGCTCTTGGTAATAACTCAAAAACAAGCTCATCTTTTAAAGCGGTTCGTTCTTTTTTGCTTAATTTTCTGACTTCTTGCAGCTCTTTTTCTGCAACTTTTTCCTGTAACATTTCATTAACAACGCCTGCTGGCACTACCTTTTCTTCCTTTTTTAGGCAAAGCATCATAAATCCATTCGATGCATGAATAAGCTGTTCAACAGAACCACCTACTGGTGATGTCCATCCCATGCTAAATTCATCCTGCTTACCACAGGGAATAAACCGTTTATCGGCAAGCTTTTCCTCAAGCTCATCAGCGGCTAAAGCGAAAGGTTCGGTGAAACGGTAAAGTACAAGATTTTTAAACCACATGGCTATTCTTCAATCAATAAAAAGTCGTGCATTATCTCAAATTTATAGATATGGTAGG
>CAZMQH010000087.1:0-6493 GCA_964568245.1 uncultured Methylomarinum sp. | reverse complement strand
TTACAAAATAATATTGCCGTTTGGGATGTATTACAAAGCTGTTTGCGAGAAGGTAGTTTAGATTCTGCGATTAAAATGGATTCAATAAAGCTTAATGATTTTCATAGGTTTTTTACACGCCACCCAAATATTATAACCGTTTGTTTTAACGGCACAAAAGCTGAGACGGTCTATAATAAATATGTATTAGCGGATATTAAAAAATCATTTCAGTATTTAGAATACATAAAACTCCCTTCTACTAGCCCTGCATATGCGGCTATGAGCATGCTACAAAAAATGACTATTTGGTCTGATGCAGTAAAGTATAATAACGGCAGTAAAAAGAATTGAGGTAATAGAATGGAACTTTCACTTTGGGAAAATCTTTTATTGGGTGTCATGGTTGTGGGAATCATCTTATGGATGCGCCCAGGTATTAAAACATCCATGCAACAAACCCGAGATGCAAAATCTGACTGGATGGGAGCTTTAGTTCCCATAGGTTTTGTAGTTATGTTTGTGGTATTTCTAATAGCAATGGTTTAAAAATGATAGATAACAACGAAGTAGCTTATGGCGGTAATGAAATAGAATATGATGAAAATGGTGAAATCATTGAATATTATGCAATTCGCCCGAATAAAGAACAAATTAAAAGAGATATTGCTGAAGTCGCAAAGTTAGCAGAAGACCTTACTCGTCTGAGCGAGAACCAACTTGCTTCAATGGCAATGCCTGATCAAATTGAATCTGCTATTTCTGCAGCAAAAAAAATGCCGTCAACAAAGCCGGCCAGAAAACGCCAACTTAAGTTTATTACCGCCAAACTTCGCGAAATTGATCTTGAAAAAGTAACTGAAGTGATTGAACGGATTAAATCTAAAAGTGCTCATGGAGTAAGAGAGCATCATCAAGCAGAGCAATGGCGTGATAAATTAATTGCTTGTGAAAATAATGATGTACTCACTGAGCTTCTAAGTGATCAACCTACTGCAGATCGACAACATTTAAGACAATTACAGCGTAATGCGCAAAAAGAAGCGAAAGCAGAAAAGCCGCCTAAATCTGCTCGACTTTTATATCAATATTTGAAGGAATTAATATCTGAATAGTTCATTACCCTAGACTATGCTTATCTGCCATTCTAGATTTTTCCTCACCCCACGCGGGGCGAGAACTTAAAACAACCTTATTCTACATTTTTAGTATTGGCTAAAGCTTATACCTAATCAGGATCTTGTATGGCTTCCAACCAAAGCAATAAAACTCAAAGACAAACGTGGTTGAATAATCTTTTACCCATTGTTTCGTCTTTAAAAAACTATCGCAAACAAGACCTAAATGGTGATGTTTTTGCGGGTATTATTACTGCGATTCTACTAGTCCCACAAGGCATTGCTTATGCCATGTTAGCGGGGTTACCCGCACAAGTTGGTTTGTATGCCAGTATTATCCCTCCTGCTATTTATGCTTTATTAGGCACTAGCCGCACTTTATCCGTTGGCCCTGTTTCTATTGCCGCCATTATGATTGCCAGTGCCTTATCTTCACCTGAAGTTGCGGTGTTTGCTAGCCCTGTTGAAAATGCCATTATTTTGGCCGCAGAAGGCGGCTTAATTTTATTGTTAATGGCCTTACTCCGAATGGGAGGTTTGGTTAATTTCATCAGCCACCCAGTACTCACTGGCTTTACTAGCGGTGCAGCTATCTTGATAGTATTAAGCCAATTTTCACATGTATTTGGCTTACCTAAAAATATCTGTGGACTTGATTTTTCCTGTTATGGCGATAGTATTCATCTGATCAATAGCTACACAGTGGGACTAGGGGTCATCTGCTTGTTGATTCTGATATTTTTTGGCCCTACATTAAACTTTATTCTTAATCGCCTTAAAGTTAAAAAAGCATTTATCACTGCCATTATTAAATCAGCTCCCTTAATCACCATTATTATCAGCACGATATTAGTGAGTGCTTATCACCTATCAGATTTACATCATGTGCCCATTGTCGGGGAGATTAAAGCAGGCTTACCCAAGATAAGCTTTGGGTTTATTAATGATTTTAACCACTGGAAAGCCTTACTGCCTAGTGCTGCCTTTATCGCCATTATTGCTTATGTAGAAAGCATTGCCATTGCTAAAGTAACCGCTAATTTACGCAACCAAACTATTAACCCAAATCAAGAATTAATTGCCTTAGGCGCTGCTAATATTGCCAGTGCTTTTTCGGGTGGAATGTCTGTTGCTGGTGGATTTAGTCGAACCATGGTTAATTATTCTGCGGGGGCTCGTACTCAAGTATCTATGTTAGTTGCGGTAGCTTTACTTAGTCTTGCGGTTGTTTTTTTTAGTGAGCAGTTCACTAATATACCTAAAGCCGCACTAGCCGCTATTATTCTTGTCGCTATTAGTCCTTTAATTAAACTTCGTGGCATTGTTAGTACTTGGAAATATGATAAATCGGATGGTATGGCCGAAGTAACAACCTTAATTGGCGTACTTGTTTTAGGTATTGAACAAGGTATTACCATTGGGGTTTTAATCACTATTTTATGTTACCTGCGTAGAACTAGTCACCCACATATTGCTGTAGTGGGCCGTATTCCTGATAGCGAGCATTTTAGAAATATAAAAAGGCACGAAGTCGAAACTTGGAACAACTTATTATTAATTAGAGTGGATGAAAATATCAGTTTTGCTAATGTCAGCTATATTATGCATTTTATAGAAGAGGAAACACTGACAAACTCTGATTTAAAACATGTCATATTAATTTTTTCTTCTGTCAGTCATATTGATAGAACCGCCTTTGAAGCTTTAGAAAATTTAATTCATTCCTTAAAAAATAAATCCATTTTACTCAATTTATCTGAAGTAAAAGGGCCGGTGATGGATAAACTGAAACAAACAGATTTTCTTAATCACTTAAAACCGGGGAAAGTTTTTTTTCAAACGATTGAGGCAGTTGACAATTTAAAGATCCCAGTACAAACCTCATAAAATTTACCTTTCATTATTATAATGTCACACCCTATAAACAACTTTAATCCGGTTTCTACTGAATTACTTAAATCTATCAATCTGATTGAAGCCAGTGCCGGTACGGGTAAAACCTATGCGATTGCCATGTTGGTTTTACGCTTTGTGGTAGAACAACAGCTTGATATTAAACAAATATTGGTGGTTACGTTTACCAAGGCGGCAACCGAAGAGCTTAAAGATAGAATTAGAGCCCGCTTAATTGATGCGCGCCAAGCCATTGCAGAAAACACCCCTGATATAGATCCCACCCTTACACAATGGCTAACAGGTCTAAGAATAGAGCCTGAAATAGTCATTCAACGGCTCAATACCGCTTTACTGGATATTGATCAGGCAGGTATTTTTACTATTCATGGCTTTTGCCAACGTATTCTGGCCGAACATGCGCTAGAAAGTGGCCAGTTATTTGATTCTGAATTAACAGGTGATATCAGCTCTATAAAGCAGGCTTGTTCTGATGACTTCTGGCGCAAACAAATCTATCAACGCTCTACTTGGGAAGTATCTTTACTGACCGCTGACTATAAAACCCCAGATCAATTATTGGCCAGTGTTGATTATATTGCTAGCAACCTTAATATTTATCCTGAATACCACGATTTAGATCAAAAACTGATTGAGCTTAAACAATTAATACAGGCCAACAAACAATCTATCGCCTTTGCTTTAGACATCATAGAACAGCAGTTGGCTGAAGGTAAATTTAAAAAAACCTTTAGTGCTAATTTTAAACGGGTCAGTCAAAACGTAATTCAGTGGACTAATGAAGAAAGTACCCTATCCCCTGATTTTTCTATATTAACTGAACAAGGCTTATTTGATGCTTTAAATGGCGTTAAATTTAAAACCAGTAAAGCTAAACCGCTACCAACTGAAGAGCAAAAGTTTAATTATATTAATACTCTTAATATCAATACCTCTCTATTTGAGAAAATTGATGATGCGGTAAACAGTATCAGCCTTACTTTGCGCCGCGCATTACTTGAAACATTAACCACTGATATAGATAAAAGGCTGCAGCAACTTAATGTGCTGTCTTTTGACGATTTAATCAGCCGCCTTTCTGATGCTTTACAAGAAGAAAAAGACCAAACATTACGCCACGAAATTCAACAACGTTTTCAAGCAGCTCTTATTGATGAGTTTCAAGATACTGATCAAAATCAGTGGTTTATCTTCTCCAGATTATTTAATACCCCTGAGCATTATTTATATTTAATTGGCGACCCAAAACAGGCAATCTATAAATTTAGAGGCGCGGATATTAATTCTTACTTTTCCGCCCAAAAACAAGCTCAACATCATTTTACTTTAGGCCATAACTGGCGCTCACATCCTCACTTAGTTGAAGCGGTCAATAAATTATTTACTAGAGATCAGCCTTTTAATGCAAAAAAACCAGATTTTTATGATGTTAAAGCGGCATTAACAACGGATCATGGGCAGGTCATTCACAATGAACAAGCGTTAGCTCCGCTGATCTTATGGCAATTGGATAAAAGCGATAATGAATTTTGGTCATCAGGAAAAGCAGCCGATGAAATAAAAATAGCGACAGTCAATGAAATTATTAACTTACTAAACCCTGAATTTAGCATTAAAATTAAATCTCAGCAGACGCCGATTATCCCCAAAGATATTGCAATACTGGTAAGAAGTAATCCACAGGCACGAGAATTTAAACAAGCCCTAAATAAAGCGGGTATTGCGGCGGTTATTAATAGTAAAGAATCTGTCTTTTCTTCAATAGAGGCAAGTGAGCTATATGTCTTATTACAGGCCATTGCCCAGCCCACTAATAATCACTTCTTAAAGCAAGCGTTAACCCTTAACTGGTTTAACCTTAATGGACAGGCATTATTCCAAGCTTTAAATGATGAGCTGCTGATGGATGGGTGGCTATCCCGCTTATTAGATTATCAGCAAAAATGGCTCAAAAATGGCTTTATGGTGATGATGCAACAATTACTGAGTAATGAAAAAGTGCTGACACACCTTTCTAAAACCGATTTAGCAGAGCGTCGTATCACTAACCTTCAACACTGTATTGAATTAGTGCAACAAGCCGCCATTGATGAGCATTTAGGAGTTAATAAAACACTCGATTGGTTACACCATAATATGACCAGTAATACGAGCAGTTCTGATGAGCAACAACTGCGTTTAGAAAGTGATGAAGATGCCGTTAAAATCATGACTATGCACGGCTCGAAGGGACTGGAGTTTCCTATCGTTTTCTGCCCATTTTTATGGCAACGAGGCACTCAGCTAAAGAAAGAACAAAATATAATCAAATGTTATGAAAATGACACCCTCATCGCTGACCTAGGCTCACCTTTATTTGAACAGCATAGAGAAATAGCCTTAGAAGAAGAGCTAGCCGAAGACCTTCGAGTATTTTATGTTGCCATTACCCGCGCCAAACATAGGTGTTACCTTAACTGGGCTGATGTTCGCAGTAAAGATAAAGCCAATGAATCGGCTATGGCCTATTTATTTGATTTTTCTAATGATGATTTTTCCCAGCAGCAGCAGAAATTTAAAACGCTTGCCATAGATTCACCCTCTGTTTTTGAATATCAATTAATACAGCCTGAACAAGTCATTAATGCTTATTATCAAACCGCATCACCCACCACTGAAGTCAGCTTTAAACAAAGACAACGTAGCCTTTATAGCCCTTGGCAAATGAGCAGTTACACTGCCCTATCCTCTTTAAGTATCCACGATGCACCTGAACTGCCTAATGATAAAGCAAGAGAGGATATTGTTATTGATTGGGCCGAGGCTCATTATTCAGAATTACCTAGAGGGGCGCATACGGGGAATATGATTCATGATTTATTAGAAAACATCCCTTTTTATATCTTGGCTGAAGAGAATGATATAAGCCAGCAACGTGACAGGTCTTGCCAGCGCTATGGCGTAAAAACAGCGGCTCCCGAACAAATTGATTTACTGCTCAAAAATACAGTAAATACTCAACTATCACTGGATCATAACTCATTCACCCTAAGCAACCTGAGAGCAAAGCAGTGTATAAAAGAAATGCCTTTTTACCTGTCAATGCAGAGCTTAGATGCAAGCCAAATCAACCATATTTTAAAAGATGAATTCAGCTATCAACCCTTAACTAACAAAACACTTTCTGGTTATTTAACCGGTTTTATTGATCTAATTTGTGAACACCAAGGTCAATATTATGTAATCGACTATAAATCTAATAGCTTAAAAGACTATGAACAGGCAAGTTTACTTAAAGCCATGCGAGAACATAATTATGGTTTGCAATACTGGATTTATACCTTAGTCCTCCATCTATACCTAAAAAATAGATTGCCCGACTACCATTATGAAAAACATGTGGGGGGAGTGAAATATCTGTTTGTGAGAGGAATGAATGAAAATCAAAATAACAGCGCTGTTTATCAGATTAAACCCGAATTTAGTAAAATTGAGCAATTAGC
>CAZMQH010000086.1:0-8800 GCA_964568245.1 uncultured Methylomarinum sp. | reverse complement strand
GACCGGCTTGCTATCGAGACGGAGAAAGCATTCTGCTTTTGCGCGCACCTTTTGGAAAAGGGAGATTGAAATGAGCTTTATAAAACAATAACCTATTGATATTAAATGAATTAATTTTATAATAAAATCGCCCTCAGCCCCTATTTCTTAAAGAGGGGGAGCAAAAACCCAATGCTTTCATCATCGTGCAAAGTCTATTGGTAAATATACTTAATATGATAAGGATTTTTTAGCATAAACTATGTATGAGCTTATAAAGTTATTTTTTGATATTTGTCTGTTTAAAAAAGGGCCTCAAGATATGCCCGATTCTAATGGGCTATTATTCCTATTAATCCCCATTTATGCAGGCGTTAGTTTTTTAATTTTAATCTTAAGTATTGATGCTATTCATGCCGTTTTGCAAATTTTTGTTGAGATTGCACTGGTGCTTGGCTCTACTAAAGTTATTTTGTACCTTGCCAGCAAGACTAGTCGCTATCAACAAACGGCGAGTGCTTTAATTGCAACGGATACTATCATTAGTTTTTTTGCCATTCCAGTTATGGCAACGTTGATAGGACAGGGATCGGGCCTTGCCTTGATAGCTATTATGTTACTAATGCTTTGGCATTGGTTGGTGTCGGGGGCTATATTTAGTCAAGCACTTGAACAACCCTTTGCTTTTGGATTGGGCGTGGCTCTTTTGTATATACTGGTTGCTTATCAAGTGATGGGCTTGTTATTTCCTGAAATAATTATCGTAGAATGAGGTAAAGCATGGGACATTATAAACATATTTTATTAGCTGCTGATTTCACTGAGCATAGTACGGAAGTGGCAGATAAAGCAAAAGAATTAGCGAGAGCCAATCAAGCTCAACTTAGTATTGTGCATATCGTAGATAACTTGCCTATAACTGATACCACTTATGGGCCTATTATTCCTTTTGATAGGGATTTTACGGAACAAATAATAGCAGCAGCAAAGGAGCGTCTAGCGACGCTGGCAAAGAGCATGGATATTGCTGAAAATAAACAGTGGATGGAAGTTGGCAGCCCAAAGCTTGAGATAGTTCGCATTGCAGAAGAAAACAAGGTAGATCTCATTGTTGTTGGGTCTCATGGTCGACATGGTCTGGCTTTATTGCTGGGGTCTACTGCAAATGGTGTATTGCATCATGCGCAGTGTGATGTGTT
The DNA here is from genome assembly GCA_964568245.1 of uncultured Methylomarinum sp. Taxonomy (GTDB): domain Bacteria; phylum Pseudomonadota; class Gammaproteobacteria; order Methylococcales; family Methylomonadaceae; genus QPIN01. Next base: position 7,622 of record CAZMQH010000086.1, on the reverse strand, counting down.
GGCTGTTCGGCTTAAGAATGATTGAGTTTGTTTTAGGTGGAGCTCGATCTGGTAAAAGCCGTTATGCAGAGCAGCAGGCGATTAAATCGAGTAAAGAAGTGATTTATATTGCTACAGCAGAGGCGGGTGATGCTGAAATGACAATCAGGATTAAACAGCATCAGCAAGACCGACCTCAACAATGGCAAACAGTTGAGGAGCCTATTCAGCTTGCCAAGGTAATTGAACAGTACGACCAACAAAATACCTGCTTACTGGTTGATTGTCTTACTTTATGGCTAAGTAATATCTTGTTTGATAAAATAGGCGAATTACAGCAGAATATTTTTGATAGTGAAACTAAAGCACTTTTCGCGGTATTATCAAAATTTTCAGGCCAGCTTATCCTCGTTACTAACGAAGTAGGATTAGGTGTTATTGCAATGGATAAAATGACACGCCGATTTGTTGACGAGGCGGGGCGATTACATCAACAAATTGCTAGTTTAAGTGATCGAGTGGTGTTGCTTACAGCAGGTCTTCCACAGGTTTTAAAATAAATGCAGGAATGGTTAAATAAGCAGGTTAAGTCGCCTGATTTGTTTTGGTACGAAAACGCTTTAAATCAGCAGCAGCAACTTACTAAACCGGCTGGATCTTTAGGCGTGTTAGAAGATATCGCTATTCGGTTAGCTGCAATGCAGCAAACAGACAAGCCTTCTATTGAACGAGTATGGGTTTCTATTTTTGCAGCTGATCATGGTATCGCAGACGAGGGCGTCTCTGCTTTTCCTCAAGTTGTTAGCACGGAAATGGTCAAAAATTTTTCAAAGGGTGGGGCTGCGGTTAATGTGTTATCTCGATTTGTCAACGCCCAGTTTGAAGTGATTGATGTCGGTTTACTTAAGCCGATTAAATTAACTGGATTGATTGTCGAGCGAGCTGGAGCAGGAACGGAAAATTTTGCTAAACAAGCAGCGATGACCGATAAGCAAATGTATCAAGCGCTATCTTCGGGTAAATTTGCAGTAGAAAGAGCTATTGCTCAAGATAGTCAGTTATTTATTGGTGGTGAAATGGGGATAGCGAATACCACAAGTGCAAGCGCGATTGCTGCCGCAATAACGGGGTTGTCTGCTGAGCAGCTGACCGGTGCAGGTACAGGAATAGATACGAAAGGTATTCAATTTAAGGCAGAGATCATTAATAAGGCGCTCATATTACATCAGCAATATTTGGATTCTCCTTTAAAAATATTACGATATTTGGGCGGTTTTGAAATTGCCGCCTTAGTGGGGGCTTATATTTTTGCAACTCAACAGGGGGTAGCTGTATTAATAGATGGATTTATTAGCAGTGTTGCGGCATTATTAGCAGTTAAAGTTAACCCTCAAATACAGCCATGGTTTTTTTATGCTCATCAATCAGAAGAAAAAGGCCATCGACTTGTTTTAGAGTATTTAAAGGTCAAGCCATTATTAGACCTAAATATGCGATTAGGTGAAGCCAGTGGAGCAGTCGTTGCTGTACCTCTGTTACAAATGGCATGTAAATTACACAATGAAATGGCAACATTTGAACAAGCCAAAATTACAACAGATTAAAATAATTATAAAGGTAAGGAACTAATGATTGGGCATATTGAAAGTTATGATGAAGAGTTACAAACTGGCGCGATAAAGTGTGAAGATGATTTTTTTGAATTTCATATTAATGATTGGGAGCTAGATGTACTGCCTAAAGTAGGCGATGATGTTGACTTTATGCCAGAAGAAGATGGAAGTGCAACCAGTGTTGGTCCCGTTGGTGCTTATTTGCAAGATATACGAGCGATAAAAAATCATTATGTTGCAGGTGTATTAGGACTTGTTTTGGGAATGTTGGGAGCACATAGAATATATTTAGGATTTTATTGGTTAGGAGCAATGCAAATAGCGGTGACATATTTAACCGGAGGCTATGGTCTTGTTTGGGGATTTGTTGAAGGCGTTTTATTACTTACTAGGCATATGCATCTAGATGCAAAAGGCCGCCCTTTGAAATAAATAGAACCTTAGATTTGTGAGGTGAACTTTTTATAAAAACAATTCATTTAATATCAATGGGTTATTGAATTGTAAAATCCCCTTCAATCCCCCCTTTCCAAAGGAGGGGGGGCAAAAGCAGAATACTGTGACCATCTCTTGAGTTCCGCTTCCAAAAAGAGGGGCTGGGATGGTTTTTTTGGTAACTATTCAGTGCCTTCGAGTAACTGTACTTTGTAGGAGCGTCCGCCCTCGGCGCGAATAAAATCATGCTCTTTTCTCTAAAAACAACCCATTGTCAATCGCGCCGAGGGCGGACGCTCCTACGTCATGGGTAAATTATTAAACTGTAAATGAATTCATTTCTTCTTGCATTTCAGCTGCTGACTATTATCCCTGTTACTCATACATTTATCGCAAGCGATAAACAATTAGGCTATTCTTGTCTTTTTTATCCCATTATTGGTTTATTTATAGGCGCAATGCTTGTTGCAATGGCTTTATTGCTCACTGGTATTTCTGTCAATGTTCAAGCTGTCGTTGTTTTAATGCTATGGGTGTTATTAACAGGTGGCTTACACCTTGATGGGCTTGCTGATTGTGCTGATGCCTGGGTTGGTGGGCTTGGCAGTAAACAGCGTAGTTTGGAAATAATGAAAGACCCCGCAGCCGGGCCTATTGCCGTGGTTATTTTAGTTTTAGTGTTATTGCTAAAGTGGACTCTAATTAGTTCTATATTAGAGCAGAAGTCTTTATATATATTGCTGTTGACACCCATGTTAGGTCGGCTGGCTATATTGATTCTTATGCTATCGACAAATTATATTCGTTCAGCAGGCATGGCCGAAAAACTGGTTGCTTATTTTCCACGACCTGTTGCTAGTCTTTTTTGTTTAATTGGAGCTGGGTTAGGTTTTGCTTATCTGGGTTTGTTAGCAATGAGCTTTATGTTGATCATTTTATTTCTTATAGGATATCAGGCAAAAAAACGCTTAGGAGGTGTCACAGGGGATGTTTATGGCGCCACAGTTGAGCTGGTTGAAGTCAGTGTTTTATTAGGTGCAATATTATGAATAAACATCGATTTAACGATGCAGAGCGTCATGGGGTTTATAAAGCGATTGCAGAGCGTAGAGATATGCGGCACTTTTTACCTGACCCCATTGATGCTGATATTTTAAAAAAGTTATTACAAGCAGCTCATCAGGCAGGCAGTGTTGGGTTAATGCAACCTTGGCGATTTATTCGAATTACGGATAAGCAGCGACGAGATGAAATTTATCAGATTGTTGAGCAGGAAAGGATAAAAACAGCACAAGCTTTAGCTGAACGGGAAGACGAGTTTATGAAGCTGAAGGTAGAAGGTGTTCTGGAATGTGCAGAGCTCATTGTAGTTGCTTTGCCTGACAAACGTGAGCAGCATATCTTTGGGCGCAGAACTTTACCTGAAATGGATTTAGCTTCAACCGCCTGTGCGATTCAAAATATGTGGTTAGCGGCTAGAGCCGAAGGCCTTGGGATGGGTTGGGTTTCATTATTTGAGCCTAAGGCATTAGCTGAACTCTTAAAAATGCCAGAAGGCAGTCGGCCTATCGCTATTTTATGCTTAGGCCATGTCACTGGGTTTTATCCTCAGCCTATGCTGGAGATGGAAAATTGGGCCAAAGCAAAACCATTGGAAAGTTTTTTGTCTGAGAATGATTGGTGAAGTGCTCAGTGTGATAATTATTATGACTTTATTTTACGACGACCCATGCTAAAAATAATTGTTAAGCTAGACGTAAATAAGATTAAAGACGTGGGTATTGGTACTTGGCTCACAGAGGTGCTCAGTGAGTTAAGTACTAGATCCGATGCTAGCCCTCCTATTATTTGTAATTTAATATCAGTGATTTGCTGAAAATCTATTCCTATAAAGGAAGTGAAGGCAATATTATAAAGGCCTTCTCCAGCGCCGAATAAGGTGGAGAAGGCTGTTTTTCCTGAGTTGTCAATAACGGATATTTCAAAAGCAGAGTTTGTTTGATCATTACTGAAAATATCTAAAGCAAAAACATTATTATTAATGTTTCCTATTAAGTCAATTGCTGTTTGGCTAGACCAATAAAGGGTACTGGTCGCACTGCTCTGGGCATTTGTACTGTGTGCATACAGCCCCAGAGGTGCAATGATATCAACTTTAGCATCAAAACCTTGTTTAATGATACTCACCGTTCTCCCCCCGCCAAAAGCCGTAAGTGAGGGCTGATAAGTATCAATCGTATTAGCAACTAAATGCATTGATCCATCAGAAAAGTCATCAATCATTGTTGCATTTACAGAACCTGATATCACTAAGGTTAAAGCTAAAATATATTTGTTCATCTGTGAATCCTCGAGTTAAAATTAAACTGTTATACGGCGATTAAAGCTAAAAGCTGCTAACCCTAGTCCTAATAAAACTAAAACAGAAGGTGTGGGGACAGTACTTATTGAGTTAAGTGCAAGGTCTAATGCTACATCTCCAACTATTTCTAATGAAATATCTGTTATTTGAAGAAAATCTATCCCTGTAAACAAAGTTAAAGCAATAAAGTTAACGCCAGTGCCAGCACTTGTTAAGGTAAAGCTCGCTGAGTTATACAAAAAATCAGTAACAGATAAAACTAAATCTATATCTCCTTGCTCAATACTGAGAATATCTAAGGCAAAATTAGTTGTAGTTCTGCCCTCAATTAAATCAACTCCAGTAGTTGAATGCCAAGAAATAGTACTTGTTGCGCTTGTTAATGACTCGGCATTGTGAGCATAAAGTCCTGCTCTTACTTTGCTCGTTGCTTCAAGGCGACCTGTTTTTTCAATATTTATAGTGCGTTGACCTCCAAATGCAGGGCTATAGCTTATGGTATGATTATGATTGCCTGCCGTAGTTACTTCTTGATCTCCCCCATTAAAATCATCAATCATCGCTGCATTTGCAGTAACGGTCGTTAAGCCTAAGATGAATGAAAAAGCCAAAGTTAATTTATTCATTTGTAAATCCTTGTTAGAGCTAAAGTCATTACGGAATATTCCGTATTTAAATTTACAACCCAGCTATCTCATATAATGAGACCTGAAGCTTTCCGGCCCTACTTCACAATAGGTGTGGCAATGAATGATTACGAAAAACATTTGTAATCTTAAATTGATTAAAGCAATGATAATGCCAACTTTCTAATGGCTTGAATTCTGGTTGTTTTGATCTAAAATAATAAGCATGAACTGACAATTTTGTCAGTCTTTTGGACGGTTATGACATGACATGCCATAGAACTGGCATGTCTATTTTTAAACAGATATCACTATTCTTATGCCTGGAAATTCAATTTCATTAGAGTCCCTGTTAGATACGCATGAATTACCTTTTGTCATTATTGATGCCTCTTTAACAATTGTGGGGATGAATAAAGCTTGGGAAAAACGGCATGCTGTTTGCCGAGAAGATTCTATTGGAAAAGTTTGTTGTCAACATACCCCTAACTGCAGGCATGGAGAATTATTTAAAAAACTTGAGCCTTATGTCTCGACTGAGATAGTTAATGACAATGTAGAGCAAACGGTAAGAGGTTATCCTCTGCTAGATAATGATGGCACTGTTTATTTAGGTGAAACAATTATAGAGAGGCATGTTTTATTAGCTTCTGAGGATTTTGTCAGAATGGTCGGCTCTAGTTCTGTTTTTAATCAATATAAGAACAAATTGTTAAAAGCAGCTAAAACTCAAGCCCCTGTTTTTTTAGTGGGAGAGACAGGGACAGGTAAAGAACTGGCAGCTGAATTTATTCATCGGTATTCTAAACGCGCAGAACAAGAGCTGGTTGTTGTGGACTGTACTGTATTGACCGAAGCATTATTTGAAAGTGAATTGTTCGGTCATGAAAAGGGTGCATTTACCGGGGCGACAGGGGTGAAAAAAGGTTTGTTTGAGCTTGCTGATAAAGGAACTCTATTTTTGGATGAAATTGGTGAGCTGCCACTTTCTCAGCAACCCAAATTACTACGAGCACTTGAAACGGGGCAATATAGACGGGTAGGAAGTACTAAAGCATTACAGTCGAATGTTCGTATTATTTGCGCAACGCATAGAAACCTTGTTGCTATGGTTAAGTCTGGAGAGTTTCGAGAGGATTTGTTTTATCGATTGTCGGTATTTCCTATTCAAATTCCGACTTTACGAGAACGTTTAAAAGATATTCCTGAATTAACCCATTATTTATTAAAGCAAATGGGACAACGGGATGAGCAGGAATACAGCATTAGCAAGGAAGCATTAATTAAGTTGTTGCAGCATCAATGGCCTGGAAATATTCGAGAATTAAAAAATTGTTTACAACTTGCCTGTAGCATCTGTGATAACCAACAGATAGTTGAAGAGGATATTTCCTATATGCAGCAGATCAGAATGACGGGGGCAGCGACTTCTTTAGAAGTGGATCAAGATTCTGCTTTAAAAGGAAGTCCTTTGCAGAGAATGGAAAGTGATGTGATCCAAGCACTTTTACAAAAATTTCAAGGTAATCGAAAACTTATTGCTGCTGAAATGGATATCAGTGAGCGAACACTTTATCGTAAATTGAAACGTTTTGAACTAAATTAAGCAGACTGATGATATGAAACAAGAATTAATTAATTGGACATTCAGTTGTATAGATTCAAAAAACGGATTAATAGATCCACCAAATGACCTACGGACTGCGATAGCTCAAATTAAAGAATTACCGCCTTTGCCTGGTGTGGCGGCCAAAATTATGAAGCTTGCTGCTGACCCTTTAGCGGACTCTAAAAAATTGGCCGCCATTATTGAATTAGATCCCCTGTTGACAACGCAGGTGATTCGTTGGGCTAGCTCATCTCTTTATGGGTACAAAGGAAAAATTAGTAGTGTTCAAGATGCTATTAACAGAGTATTAGGCTATCAATTTGTATTTGATTTGGTTTTAGGCTTGTCGGCCTTATCACCTTTAAAGGCACCTGCTGATGGAGTGATAGGAACGCGCTGTTTTTGGACGCAGGCTTTAGCAAGTACTCATTTAATGAAAGGATTAAATGAGCTGCTTCCTGTTGAGCAAAGGATCGAGTCTCAAACCGTATTTTTTGTTGCCTTAATGCATAATATCGGCTTTCCACTTTTAGGTGATCAGTTTAAGAGTGAATTTGATATCTTATCGAACTTAATTACAGCCAACCCAAGTTTAAGCTTAGCTAAATTAGAAAACTTTGCTTTTGGCGTTAATCATTGTGAGTTGGGGTACTGGCTATTAACAAATTGGAATATGCCTTCAGCCGTTATTGATGTTGTTTATCATCATCATAACCCTTATTATAGGGGGAATCATTATCAGCTTAATTTATTGACCTATTTAAGTGATAGTCTTTTAGCTTCTATTCATATGGGTGAGGTGTATGAAGAAGTCGAGAATGAAGTGATTTTTAATGAATTAAACTTAAACCCTGCCGATGTGCATAGCTTATTAGAAAAAATTGAAAGTCAGCTAGATGATATTAAAGCCATGGTGGAAATCTGCATGAGTGCCGCTAATTAATCGTTATGTTTCCACATTAAAAATGTATATCCCCGCTTTTTATAAGTAAATATAA
>CAZMQH010000085.1:0-8959 GCA_964568245.1 uncultured Methylomarinum sp. | reverse complement strand
CCTAACCTGACTCATCCCGCTCTTTACCCCATATTTGCCCTGTTGGGCTCATGGTTATTTCCCACTCTTCACCGTCACCCTCTACGTCAATTTCATACTCAATACGCCCATCAGGGTGTTTGATTTTTTCTGCTTTTACAATGGTTAGTTTTTTAAATGATTGCTTTAGTTTATCTACCACTGCTTGAGGTAGTTCAGAGATATTAATATCTTCTTCATACCCAAAGTATTCACCCTGTGGGCTATAAAGCAACTCTTGTTTTTTGCCATTTAGTATAAATTTAACCTCATAAAGTTTTAAGGTAAAATGATGTTCTTTTTCAACTTTGATGATTTTTGCATCAGGGTGTCTTTCCTTTAAACTATTAATAACCGCTTGGGGAACTTCAGACAAAGGGATCTTTCCTGCTTGTGCCGAAAACACAGGTAAAATAAGAGTGGCTAATAAAGAGGATAGTAATATTTTTTTACGCATAATTATTCCTAGGTGCTTACAATAGAGAGCTTTTATCATTGTACATACTGGAAGTAATAAATGGCAGTTTCTATTGGGTTGTTATCAGTACTTGTGATTTATTAAATCTGACAGATTAATAATGGTTTGTAGGAGCGTCCGCCCTCGGCGCGAATAAAATAAGGCTGTTTTTTCTCATAAATCGCGCCGAGGCAGGTGCTCCTGCAATATTTCTGAAATTAAATAGACTCTGGTGCTTGGTCGGATTCAAAACACGGTTCTAACCAAAATTAACTTTAGCTTCCAAATCATTCCTGGAATCAGCATTTTTTAATGCTTCTTCCATAGTGATTTTCTTTTCCTGATAAAGTTCAAATAAGGCATCATCAAAGGTTTTCATACCTTTACCGCCACTTGTCGACATAGCCTCTTTAATTTCATTTAATTGTCCTTTTAAAATAAGGTTTGAAATATGAGGGGTGTTGATGAGTACCTCAATAGCGGCACAACGTTTGCCATCTGGGGTGGGGATGAGTCGTTGCGAAATAACAGCATTCATATTGATGGCTAAATCCATAAATAATTGTTTATGCTCTACTTGAGGGAACATATTAATTATTCTTTCCATCGCTTGATTGGCGTTGTTGGAATGCATAGTTGAGATACATAAATGACCGGTGTTGGCTAATTCTAAGGCAGCTTTCATGGTTTCTTTGTCACGAATTTCGCCAATTAAAATGACATCAGGGGCTTCACGAAGGCAGGCTTTTAGGGCACGAGCATAGGAGACTGTATCTGTGCCTACTTCTCGTTGATTAACAATTGATTTTAAATTAGGGTGGGAAAATTCAATAGGATCTTCAATGGTTAAAATATGGCCGGCAGAACTTGCATTACGATGATTGATCATTGCGGCTAATGAGGTTGATTTGCCTGAGCCAGTTCCTCCCACCATTAATAATAATCCGCGTTTAGCGAGAATTAATTCTAGTAATACATCGGGGAGTCCTAAAGCTTCTGGTTTGGGGATGACCGATGGAATTAAACGAAATACCAGGCCGATTGATTGACGTTGAAAAAAGGCGTTAACACGAAAACGTGCGCTGTCATCTGGCAAGGCAATGGCAAAGTCAAGATCTTTAGTTTCAAGAAATTCAGTTTGCTGCTCCTCAGTCATAATGCTAAGGGCTGCTGATCTTGTTAATTCAGCGGTCAGCAAATATTTATCCATAGGGATGGCGCGACCTGATATTTTAATTTTAACAGGTGAGTCAACGGTAAAAAATATGTCTGAGCCATCTTGCTTAACTACCTCAAGTAAGTAAGGCATGATATCAAGAGATGACTCTGGCATTTCTCCTAAGACTTCAATCTCCTCAATAACATGCAGTGCGGCAGCTGATTTATTATCAGAGATAATGTGTATTTCTAAGCCACTAATGTTTTTCTCAGCATTGACGATAAACTTTGAGTCTATTAATTGATAGCTGGAAGAGGCTGTTTTAAAACTATTAATAGCTTGTTTTTGTGACTCATCAAAGAGTTCATCAATAAATTTATTTATAAACTCAGCAGTGACAGGTGCTTTGCCAACAGATTTTACTTGGTCTGCTAACTTCAATGAAGGAGGGCTATCAGCTATTAGTACCAGGCTGTCAGCACTTTTATCTAACATAAGTTTTAAATAAGGTGATAAATCCATAATGTAGTGGTTTTAAAAAAATAGGTTAAAAATAAAGTAATTATTCAGTATTTTGTAGGAGCGTCCGCCCTCGGCGCGAATAAAATCATGCTCTTTTCTCTAAAGATAACCCATTATCAATCGCGCCGAGGGCGGACGCTCCTACATTATGGGTATTTAATTAATGCGCTGAATAGTTATAAAGTAAATTGGGGGTTTATATAATGCCAGATTCGTCATCTGTCTCTGTTAGTGACAAGCCACCAATTTGCTGTTCATCACCACTGGCTAATTTAATTTGTAGACGGAGTTCATTTCTAGAATCAGCATTTTTTAATGCTTCGTCATAACTGATTTTTCCTGATTGATATAAATCTAATAAGGCTTGATCAAAGGTTTGCATACCCAGTTCACGTGATTTGGCCATAATAGGCTTCATACCACTAATATCACCTTTAGCAATTAAATCAGCAATAAGCGGGGTGTTAATCATAATTTCAATCGCAGCACAGCGTCCGCCGTCCGCCGTCTTAACTAAGCGTTGAGAAATAATCGCACGCAGGTTTAACGAGATATCTTGCATTAATTTGGTTTGGCTTTCGATAGGAAAAAAGCCAAGAATACGGTCAACCGCCTGGTTAGCATTGTTTGCATGTAAAGTGGCCAAGGCTAAGTGGCCTGTTTGAGCGAATTCTAGTCCAAACTCCATAATCTCAGAATTGCGTATTTCGCCTAAAACAATAACATCGGGGGCTTGACGTAAGGTGTTGTGTAAGGCAATTTCCCAGTCTTGAGTATCAACACCCACTTCGCGTTGCATAACCACGCAGTTTTTATGAGGGTGTACAAATTCGATAGGGTCTTCAATGGTAATGATGTGCCCATAACTGGTTTCATTACGATGATCAATCATAGCGGCCATTGAGGTGGATTTACCTGAGCCTGTTGCTCCAACCATAATCACTAAACCATTTTTGTGTGAAATGATATCTTTCAGAACATCAGGAAGTCCTAATTTATCAAACGTAGGGACTTCAGAAGCGATAACACGGAGCACTAAACCTTGGAAGCCTTGTTGTACATAAGCATTAACACGAAACCGACAAAGTCCTGCAGGGGAGATAGCAAAGTTACATTCTTGAGTTTCTTCAAATTCTTTTAGCTGCTTATCATTCATAATGCACTGAGTCAGTGCTTGCGAATCATTGGCTGATAATTTCTGCTGAGAAATAGTCGTCATAATGCCTTTTATTTTCATAGCGGGTGGGTAATTCGCAGTAATGAATAGATCAGAACCATCCTTATGCAATAGAATTTTGAGTAACTTGATCATGAAGGCCATGGCTTCTTCTCTTTCCATTAGGAAATCCCCTGTGTTTAAAGTCTTATAAGATATAAAAGTATGGATTTAAGTCTAGTCTAAAATGATAGACAAACAACTTTTAGCCTGGGCTTATGCCTCTGCATTAAAAAATCATTAATTTGTATCTCCTAAAATGTTGTAACGCGAGGTATAATTAAAGTATTTTTTAAAGAATATTTAGGTGTTATGAGTAAGCAAAGAAAAGCAGTTGCATTAATTTCTGGTGGATTGGATTCATTATTGGCAGCAAGAACTATTCAGGATCAAGGCATTCATGTCGAAGGCATTAACTTTTATACAGGGTTTTGTGTAGAAGGACATACCCATGCAATTAGAAAGAAAGATAAGGCAACCCCAAAAAGAAATAATGCATTATGGTCTGCTGAGCAATTAGGTATAAAGCTTCACATCGTTGATATTATTGAAGAATATAAAGATGTGTTAATTAATCCTAAGCATGGGTATGGGGCAAATATGAACCCTTGCTTAGATTGTAAAATTTTTATGGTACAAAAAGCTAAAGAATGGATCAACGAAAATGATTTTGACTTTATTATTACAGGTGAAGTGATCGGACAGCGTCCTATGTCACAAAGAAAAGATACCATGCCAGTGATTTCTAAAGAGTCAGGAGCGGATGACTTATTGCTACGTCCTTTATGCGCGCAAAATTTACCGATGACCTTACCCGAACGTGAAGGTTGGATAGATAGAGAAAAGTTGCATGATTTTAGTGGTCGAGGCCGTAAACCTCAAATGGCCTTAGCAGATGAATTTGGATTTGAGGACTTTGCTCAACCTGCTGGCGGATGTTGTTTTTTAACGGATAAAAGCTATTCAGATAAATTGGTGGATTTATGGTCGTCAAGAGGTCGTAAAGAATACGATCTAGATGACATTATGTTGTTAAAAGTAGGGCGTCATATTCGTCCTAAACAACACTTCAAAGTGATTGTTGCCAGAGAAGATGGTGAAGCACGATTTTTACAAGGATATAAAAAAGACTTTATCAATATGAACTGTGCAAGCCATCGAGGCCCTTTAGCGATGGTTGATGGAGCGCCAACTGAAGAGGATTTGTTAGTGGCGGCTCAAATAACGGCCCGATACGGACAAGGTCGTGATGCTGAAGAAGTTGAAGTGACCATTAGAGAAAAAGATGGGGCAGAAAGAACCGTTAAGGTAAAACCTTTTAAAACGGATGAAATTCCTAAAGAGTGGTTTGTATAATGAGTAAAGAAACTTTAAATGCCAAGCGCCTATTGTGTCCCTTACCCGTGATTAGAACGCAGGATAAGATAAAAACCATGCAAACGGGGGATGTGTTAGAAGTTGAGTGTACTGACCCAGGTGTGATGCAAGACATTCCTGCCTGGTGCAGAATAAATGGACATAAAGTACTTGAAACCATAACGGACGAAATGCTCTATACCATTATTATTCAGGTCGGCTAAAGTGGCAGAGCGCTATGATGCTGAACAGGTTTTGAAATTAAAATCTAGAGTCACTTATGTCGGCGCTTTAGTTAATATCTTTTTAACGATCATTAAAATCGGCGTGGGTGTTTTAGGTCAATCTGCTTCATTAATTGCAGATGGTATTCATTCACTCTCTGATTTGATTAGTGATCTTTTCGTTATTATAGCGATTAAATTAGGCAGTCGAGAAGCCGATCATGATCACCCTTATGGACATCGTCGCTTTGAAACCATGGCGACCGTTTTGTTGGGAATCGGATTGGTCGTTGTAGCAGCTGGGATTGCATGGGACGCGGTTGAAAGATTGCTTGATCCAACAAAACTATTGAGTCCAACACAAGACACCTTGGGCATTGCTGTTGTTTCCATTTTGGCTAATGAATGGCTATATCACTATACCAAAAGAGTCGCTAAGGCAACTCGCTCAAAATTACTATTAGCCAATGCTTGGCATCATAGAAGTGATGCATTTTCATCCGTCATTGTGCTTGTTGGTATTGCTGCTGTTTTAATGGGTTACCCTATGGCTGATGCGGCTGCCGCAGTATTAGTCGCCATTATGATTGCTAAAATGGGTGTGGGCCTGATTCAGGAAAGTATTAATGAATTGGTTGATTCTTCTTTGCCTGAGGAAATGGTTAAAGGTATTCGACGGATCATTAAGCAAGCGCCAGGAGTTCAAAGTATTCATTTAATTCGGACTCGACGGATGGGGGACGATGCCTGCGTCGATACGCATATTGTTGTTGATTCTCGTATCAGTGTTTCAGAAGGGCATATGATTGGCGATGAGGTCAGGGATAGATTAAAAGCAGGATTTGATGATATTACCGATGTATTAGTACATATTGATCCTGAAGATGATGAGTTTAAAGAGCGCTATGAAAAGCCTATATCAAGAGATCAGGTACAACGATATTTAGATGAATACTTAGCCGAAAAAATCCACACAGTCGATGAATTTAGAATTCATTACCTTGATGGATTGTTAGAAGTAGAAGTGGTTCTGCCTCATGCTATGTTTAATGAAGTTAAGCAAGTTGAATGGGTTAAAAAACAATGTGCTTTGATGGAAAAACAGATAGATTCGGTTTCTAAAGTTTATGTATTTTTTAAAGTCTAAGGGGGGGTATTAGCCCCTTCCTCCTAGGTAGTATAGTTTTACCACGTTATACCTGACAGCTACAAACCTAAAAGCCTTCTCCAAAGGGAGAAGGTTGGATGAGGGGAAAATAGATAAATGCTTGAATGTTATCCATCAGAAATCTACCAATAGAGTACAAAAATAAGTTTTTGTACATAAAGCCATCATATCCATATAACTTGGGATAAGGAACTTACAAGCAATGAATATACCCAGCTTGCTTGTCTTTTTGCTCCTGCTTGAATTCTCTCAATCGTTGCATAGAATAACTATGCGCCTCTTGAGACAATCCAATCAGAAACAAAAATCCTACGCAATATGGGTATATTTATTACTTGCAAGTCGCTAAGAGGAGACAAATTAAAATGGCAGTAGGAAATGTTGATTTCCCTGAAATGAAACCTATTTCAGGGATCAAGTTAGGCACCAGTAATGCAGGGATCAAGCAAACAGAACGAGATGATCTTCTTCTGATAGAAATGGTAGGCGGCGCAACTTGTGCAGGTGTTTTTACTCAAAATGCCTTTTGTGCCGCCCCCGTACATGTGGCAAAACAACACATGCAAAACAACCCACGCTGGTTATTAGTAAATTCAGGTAATGCCAATGCAGGAACGGGTAAACAAGGCATGCAAGATGCCCATGCAAGCTGTTTATTTGTCGCTAAAACGGTTGCAGGAGAAGCGCAACAAGTACTGCCTTTTTCAACAGGGGTTATAGGTGAAAACTTACCCGTAGAAAAAATTGAAGCCGCCTTGTCTGAAGCCAATACAAATCTAAAACAGGATAATTGGACCTTGGCAGCTAATGCCATTATGACAACCGACACTTTTGTAAAAGGTGCATCGATAACCATCGAACTGGATGGTGGGCCTGTCACCTTAACAGGAATATCAAAAGGGGCAGGGATGATACAGCCTAATATGGCCACCATGTTAGGGTTTGTAGCAACGGATGCCAAAATTAGTCAGAGTTTATTGCAGCAATGTTTATCCTTAGCGGCTGAACAATCATTTAATCGAATTACTGTTGATGGAGATACCTCAACAAATGATGCCTGTATTTTAATGGCAAGTGGCTGCTCAACAGCGGCTGAAATAACAGCAGAAAGTGAAAACTATCTATTGTTTGCAAAAGCTGTAATGGATATTTGTAAACGCTTAGCTGAATTGATTGTTAGAGATGGTGAAGGTGCAACTAAGTTGATGCGTATAGTCGTGGAACAAGCAGAAAATAATGCAGAAGCTGTGCAAGTAGGAAAAACCATTGCCCACTCCCCCTTGGTGAAAACAGCTTTTTTTGCCAGCGACCCAAATTGGGGGCGTATTCTAGCAGCCGTTGGGCGATCTGGCATTAAGCAAATGGATTTAGATAAAGTGGAACTTTATCTGGATGATGTGTGTATCGTCAAAAATGGCGGACGAGCCGAAAGCTATACAGAAGAGCAAGGCCAGCAAGTGATGAATAAAGAAGAGATTCTTATTCGAGTGGTTTTGGCGCGAGGAAATGCTATGCAACAAGTTTTAACCTGCGACCTTTCTTATGATTATGTGAAAATTAATGCTGAATATAGAACGTAATTTAAAAGGCTAAAGGCTAAAAAAAATATGAAAGATATTCATTATTTGCATGTAGCTGTTGGTGTCATAAAAGATAAATCAGACAATATATTAATATCTTTGCGACACGATAACGCACATCAAGGTGGCCTATGGGAATTTCCTGGTGGAAAGGTTGAGGCGGGTGAGTCGGTAGAACATGCCTTAAAAAGGGAATTACAAGAAGAGCTAGATATTGCAGTAGAAGAACTATCTCCACTGATTCAAATCAAACACCAATATGATGATCTAAATGTATTGCTTGATGTCTGGACTGTTTCTGACTTTTCAGGGCAGGCCAAAGGTTGTGAAGGCCAAGAAATAAAATGGGTAAGGTATAATGAATTATCTGATTATGTTTTTCCTGACGCTAATATCCCCATTATTACTGCAACAAAATTACCGGCTGAATATGCAATTTTAAATGCAGATAATGAAGCTGATTGTCTTAAAAACTTAGAACTAATACTCGCTAATGATATTAAATTAATTCAAGCTAGAATCAAATTATTGCCCCCAATAGAAGTGATTCGATTTATTGAATTAGCTATGCCTTTATGTCAACAACATGGGGCACAGCTATTAATTAATTCAGCAGTGCAAACTGCTAATCAATTAAAGGTTGATGGACTGCATTTAACATCTACAGATTTAATGGCATTAGCATCAAGGCCTGTTGGCTATTCATGGGTTGCGGCATCTTGTCATAATCAACAGCAGTTAAAGCATGCTGAAAAAATAGGACTAGACTTTGTTGTGCTTGCTCCCGTATTAGCGACACAAACGCACCCTGATGTTGAGCCGTTAGGGTGGGATGCATTTAAAGTTTTGGTCAGAGATGTTAACCTTCCCGTTTTTGCTCTAGGTGGAATGCAGAATAAATATCAACAGACAGCTCAATTAGCTGGTGCACAAGGAATTGCAGGGATTACTTGTTTTTTACAGTAATATTATTTATTCAAAATTTTTGACCCCCTTATTCTCTTTTCCAAAGGCATAGATATCTACACAAATGTTTTCTTTTTTGCTATGCAGGATTAAGGAGAGCTTAATATCTTTAAGCTGAGAAATTTGTAATTACAATGCTGGCCCTTAAATCCTCGCTCCAGGCGAGGAGAGGGTTTGGGTGAGGGGGTGTTTAAAATCCAGCTCTACTTCCCTGTAGGCATCATCCAATTTTTCCCTGTCACTCGATGTTCCAGTTTTTTTGACTTGAATTCAGAAAATACTGAAAACTAGAG
>CAZMQH010000084.1:0-9090 GCA_964568245.1 uncultured Methylomarinum sp. | reverse complement strand
CCCCGCATACAGCTCCGCACGGGACGCTTCCTTCTCGGAATAAATCAATTGCGCCGTCGCAATCAATCCCAAAGCTGGCTACGATATCTTACTGCCTCTCATGTCTAGCATAAGAAAGGCAGCTCGGCCCTTCTTTGACAAAGGCTCAGGCCTTCACCCTGCCCCAACCATTACGATGGGCGTTTGGCTACTAAGCCGTTTGCTGACTTCTGTTTAATCATCTGCAAGGTTACCCAAATAGACGCTATGTCCAGTTGTTGCGTTACTATTTGCATTCGCTTGATCTTTGATGAATAGCCATCAGGTCGCCAGGATATTTAAAGCAGTTGCCCAACTGCCATTTTAAAACAACAATCTGCATCGCAAGTTAAACAGATCTCCCCAGATAAGAACGTGAACTGTCACTGCACAACCTCATCATTTTCTGTATCTCGCGAACCCGTGGGTTCGTTATCATGGGCCAACTCACCCCATTAGTTCACGCACATACTGGGCGTACCCAAAAAGTTGCAGTTGACCATAAACTCACAAAAGAGCTAATCGAAAAAACGACAACAAAATAAGGGCTAAAAGTGACTGCTTGTATTTTTAATAAAGTGTATAAAATGGGAAGAAAAGTGGCTGTTGGATTTAAAAATCAATGCGGACCGTATTTGCATTGTTGTTAACACTTGAAATCATGGAATTATGTCGCTGTTCCGATATCATAAGTTGTATAAGTGATTACATGCACGTTCCTTAGGAATGAGCACGGAATAACTTGAGCAACTGGCGTAGGATTTTTGTTCGTATTCAACTAACACATGGATGTGTGTAGGTAGAGTAATGCAGGAGCAATTACCGAGGCGTATAAATAAGCGCATAGCAAGCTACGCAACTATTTATACAACGCGGAAGACGGACAAAAAGACAAGTGAGTTGCTCAAGTTATTTCATGCACGTTCCTTAGTTGCGTTCAAACAAATAATAAGCAACTTCCCCTGCTTTTTTCTGCTTCAAACATTGCCAGTTTTCAGGCATGCCATCTAAAACCAATTGACTCTCAACTTCTACATATACTTTAGCCTGCGGAGCCAACCAGCCTTTATCTTCTAGCCACTGGCAGGTTTGTTGAGCCATTCCTTTGGCAAAAGGAGGGTCTAAAAAAACCACATCAAACGGAGTCGCCTCACCAGATAAAAACTTAAACACATCCCTTTGCACAATTTTAATTTTCTCAGCAGCTAATTTAACTTTATTTTCATTGATTAAGCGACAGGCTTGAACATTATTTTCAACCATCACCACACTTTTTGCTCGCCTAGAAGCCGCTTCAAAACCTAAAGCACCACTGCCTGCAAACAGGTCTAGGCAATGACTTGCTATCACATCTGTTTGCAACCAGTTAAAAACAGTCTCACGCACTCTAGCGGGAGTGGGCCTTAATCCAGGCATATCCTCAAATACAAGTTGCCTGCTACGCCATTCACCCGCAATAATTCTTAATTTACCCTTATTAGCCACTTTAAAAATTCTCGTATTTAAATCATCTGACAACATAAAACTATCTTATAGCTCTAAAGTAAACTCTGTAGCCTTGATGTAACAAAGTGAAATCAAGGTTTAAACTTAACTCTCCTTGATTACGCTTCGCTTCATCAAGACTACATTTCAATAGTCATCTTAACTTTACTATTCACCACCTACCGTAATTGTATTAATAAACTCAGGTCGTACCCGTCGTTTAAAAGCATCTTTAATCGACTCAACAGTAACGGCTTCAACTCTTTGCCGAAAAGTATCTAAATAATCCAAAGGTAATTGGTAAAAGCCAATCATAGAAACATAGCTAATTAATTTTCTATTGGTATCAAAACGCATGGCAAAACCACCCGTAATATTTTTCTTAGCTGCAACTAAAGCCTCTTCAGTAGGCCCTTTTTCTACAAAGGCTTTTAAGGTATTTTGCATAACCTCTACTGCTTGTGCTGTTTGATCATTCCGAGTTTGCAGACCCATGATAAAAGCACCCTTTCTAAACTGAGGTGAAAAATAACTATAGGTACTGTAAGCAAGCCCTCGTTTTTCTCTCACTTCCTCAAATAATTGAGAAACTAGACCACTGCCCCCTAAAATATGATTTCCAACATACAGGCTGAAATAATCTTGATCTTTACGGTGCATTCCAATCAACCCAGCTAGAACATGAGTTTGAGTCGATGGAAAATTAATATGCTTAGTGATACCTTTTATAGCGGCAGGCACTTTGGGTATAACATCTGGCTTTGTTCCTAATGCTAACCCTTTAATGAGCGATTGTGCAATTTGCACTGCCTGCTGCTTATTCAAATCACCCACAATCACCACGCGAGCATTATTTGCTACATAATATTGTTTATAAAATGCTCGTAAATCATCTACCCCAAAACCAGTGACTGTTTCAACCACACCCGACGAAGGATGAGCATAAGGATGATCTTTATAAAGAGTTTTAAAAAGTTCAATCCTTGCTAGCGCACCTGGCGATTCTTCTCGATGTTTTAGACCTGCTAAAGTTCTACTCTTTTCACGTTTAAAGTCATTCTCATTAAAAGCTGGGTTAGTTAAAATAGTTTGCATCGTTTGCAACGCTTTATTCAGCAATCTTTCTTCCGTTAGCGAGCGCAATGAGACCCAAGCCATATCTTTTGAAACACCTGCACTAAATTGTGCCCCTACACTTTCAAATCGCTGTGCAATCTCATCGGCACTCCATTCACCTGCACCTGTATCTAACAAAGCCGAGGTTAATGAGGCTATTCCGTGTTGATAACTATCTCTTGCACTACCCGCATCAAAAACCACCTGAATATCGACCATTGGCAAGCCTTTAGTTGCCACAAAAAATACAGGACTTCCTTGACTGGTTTGCCAATGTTCAATTTTTGCCGCTGAAAAAACAGCTTGACTGACTAAGATTAAAAATAATGATATAAAACTAATTCGCATGACGACCTCCAGCTACCTTGCTAGTTCGTTTTTGTTGAGTAATGGGTTGTGGATCCAAATAGGCAATAGTTAATTTTTCTTCCAGCAAATATTTACGCGCTACCTGTCGCACTTGTTCCGCAGTTATTTGATTTACTTTATCAACATACTCATCAACTTTTTCCCACCCAATTCCAACGGTTTCAAGCATACCTAACTGCATGGCCTGATAAAAATTTGAATCGCGCTCATAAACAGCACTGGCTAAAACCTGAGCTTTAACTCGTTGCAATTCTTGTTCAGAAACCAACTCTCTTTGCAGATTATAAATCTGTTGTTTTAACGCATATTCCATGTCAAAAACAGTTTTCCCTTCTACTGGTGTTGCATCCAGCATAAACAAGTCAGGTAATCTAGACATCATGCTATAACCCGCCCCCGCTGACACAGCTACTTGCTGCCCTCTAACCAGTTGGGATGCTAAGCGTGCGCTACTGCCCCCATCTAATATTCCCGCTAACACTTCCAAGGCATAAGCTTCAGACTCATCCTCTATGGCATTTAATACAGGCACTTTATAGCCCATTAAAATATACGGCAGTTTAGCAGGGAGTTTAATGATTGTTTTGCGAATCCCTTTTTGTTCAATTTCAGCTTGAGGCTTAATTGGTTTTATCACGCTGGCTTTAATATCAGCAAAATACTTTTCAGCCAAAATAAAAACTTCTTCAGCCTTAATATCACCCACAACCACAAGCGTTGCATTATTTGGTGCATACCATAATTCATACCAAGCTTGTAAATCCTCGACTTGATAATTAGCAATATCAGAAGGCCACCCAATCACTGGGTTTTTATAGGGGCTATTTGAAAAAGCCATCGCCATAAAGAACTCTTGTGTTTTAGATCGTGGCTTATCATCTGTACGCATTCGGCGTTCTTCAGTGACGACTTCCAACTCTTTTTTTAGTTCGGCCGCATCTAACTGCAAATTCCTCATGCGATCAGCTTCTAACTCAAAACTGACTTCTAAACGAGATTTTTCCATGGTCTGAAAATAAGCCGTATAATCACGCCCTGTAAAAGCATTTTCATTGCCGCCATTTTCAGCAATAATCCGAGAAAACTCACCTATCGGATATTTTGTAGTGCCCTTAAACATCATATGTTCAAGCATATGGGAAATCCCAGTAATACCGCCAGGCTCATAGCTTGAGCCCACTTTATACCAAATTTGAGAAACCACCACTGGTGAGCGATGGTCTTCTTTTACCAACACCTTTAAACCATTGCTGAAATTACGCTCATGTACTTTAACACTTGAGCTATAAGCACTGATTGGCATACAAACCAAAGCTAATAGCATTACCCTGAAAATCATAAACACTCCATTTTATATATTGATAGCGATCAGACTATATCAAAATTGAATAGTTCACTGTATTATTCAATACCTAATAAGAAGAGATACAACGTAGATTACAATGACAAACGAACAGACAAGACTTTCCTGGAAAAACTATCTTGAGCTATGCAAACCCAAAGTGGTTCTATTGCTTGTTTTTACAGCCGTTGTAGGCATGTTACTTGCGGTTCCAGGTATGCCACCGATTGATCTTTTGATCTACGGAACCGTCGGTATTGGACTGGCCTCGTCATCTGCTGCTGCGATCAATCATTTTATTGATCAGAAAGCTGATGCAAAAATGGCTAGAACCCATAACAGACCACTGCCTACAGGTGATCTAAACTCCCGTAATGTACTTATTTTTGCGGCAATTATTGGTATAATTGCCATGGTTATTTTAATTGTATTTGTAAATATTTTAACTGCGATTCTAACTTTTCTATCCTTAATCGGTTACGCCATTATTTACACTATCTACCTTAAACATATGACACCGCTTAATATTGTTATTGGTGGTGCAGCTGGAGCGGCGCCTCCTGTATTAGGCTGGACATCAATAACTGGCGAAGTTCATCCTCATGCTTTGTTACTGTTTCTGATTATATTTATTTGGACTCCACCCCATTTCTGGGCATTGGCTATAGCAAAGCGTAAAGAGTATGCCAATGCAGGCATTCCTATGCTACCCGTCACCCATGGCCCTGAATTCACTCGGATACAAATACTGCTTTATACCGTTTTATTATTTATCGTCACCCTTTTACCTTATCTAACGGGTATGAGTGGATTAATTTACCTTGCTACGACTGTCATTTTAGGTCTTGGTTTTATCCATTATGCACTCAAAATGATGCGCCACACGGATGATAAAACCGCAATGAAGACATTTTTCTATTCCATTAATTATCTTATGCTGATGTTTGCTGCATTATTAATTGATCACTACTTTTTCTTCTCTTTTTCATCATGATTGCTCAACAAGAACATCCTTTTGCTGAATTTGTAAAAATACTAGGCAAAGGTAAAAAAGGCTCGCGCCCTCTGACTCAAGACGAAGCTTATAGAGCCATGTCCATGATATTAGCGGACCAAGTTGAGCCAATTCAATTGGGTGCATTTTTAATGCTTATGCGCGTTAAAGAAGAAACTCCAGAGGAATTAGCAGGTTTTGTACAAGCTGCTCGCGAATCATTTAATATCACTCATACAATACAAGTGGATTTGGACTGGTCCTCTTATGCAGGAAAACGTCGACATTTACCTTGGTTTTTATTATCCACTTTATTATTAGCTGAAAATGGTGTACGTGTTTTTATGCATGGTGCAGGCGGCCATACAGAAGGACGAATTTACACTCACAATGTATTAAAGTATTTAAATCTTCAAGCCGCAACGACTATTGAAGAATCACTAACCCAAATTGAACAAAATAACTTTAGCTATCTGTCTTTAGAGCACTTCTGCCCTAAGTTATTTGAGATGATTAACCTTCGTCCATTAATGGGCTTACGTTCACCTGTACATACATTAGTTAGATTACTGAATCCAGTATCGGCTTCACACGCTATTCAAGGAATATTCCACCCTAGCTATCGACAAGTACACCAAAAAGCAGCACTACTTTTAAATCACTCGAGTATAGCTGTATTAAAAGGTGAAGGTGGAGAAACAGAAAGAAACCCAGATATGGATTGTCTTGTTCAGTCAGTACAAGGACCTGAATTAATTGACGAACAATGGCCCGCTCTTTTTGCACGCCGTCACGTCAAATCAGAAAATCTTGACCCACAGCAACTTGCTGATTTATGGCAGGGGAAAATGACTGATGAATTTGCCGAAGCCACGGTTATAGGCACAGCAGCCATTGCTTTAAAGTTAATCGGTAAAGCTGAAAATCAAGAACAAGCTCATGCATTAGCGACTCAATATTGGCAAAACCGGTCGGCGCTATAATCAATCAGCTAGCAACAAGTCAATATGATATATGAACTATGTAGGGCGGACTTCAGCCCGCCCTACAATCCTTATCGACATTACCTACAACTTCTTTGTATTAAAAACAGTGAATGAAAACAAGCAAGCAGAAGAGCAAAAACCAGAAATCATTTGTGACTGCACTGGAACAACCAAAGAAAAAGTTTTATCACTGATTAAGCAAAAGGCTGATTTGGATAAAATTTCAAGTGCAACAGGAGCCACAACAGGCTGTGGTGCTTGTGATGCTGAAATCATTAATTTGATTGATAAACATGGTGATTAAGCTTAACTCCATTTAGGAGCAAAAATTTAATAACTCCAAGACTGAGACTGCTCTTTACTAGCCATGAACTGTCTGAGATTAAAACCAGAGCAGGTTTTAATCTCAGACAGCTTTAACTATGTTTATAGTTTATACAGACTGGCAAAGCGCCTAAACAATTAAGATTCTTTTCTTTTACTAGCGATAAGACCTATTAACCCAGTGCCAAACATCCACACAGCAGCAGGAATTGGTATAATAGAAACAGCAAATGTACCGCTGATTACATTGCTAGTATTCCCATCCGTAGCACTCCATATGCCACCAGACACCCCGTATGAAAGAGCCAAATCATTAAAAGATGGATAATCTCCAATTTCTAAAGAAAAACTAGTTATACCACCAACATTAGTGGGATCATCTACAATAAATTCAGAAGAAAAGGAACCTGCTGTCTGTTCTGTGAAGACATAATCTCCAATATTGACAGCATATGATAAGTTGAAAGTATCACTATCACTATCAAAATCATAAGTTGAAAGCGGAACAATGACATCTGCAATCCCACCGCCCTCATCAGCCAAATTTTGCAGGGCATGCATGTTAATTGAAAGCGAACCGTTATATACATTGCCAACCGCCACATCACCAAATGCTGAACCTTCAACGTTTGTAGTAGTGAAGTCTAAATTGTATTGCAACATCTGCATGTGAGCATTGGCATTTACCGAGAATAATACTGCCGATGCGACTAGAATAAATTTGTTTGTTATTTTCATTATTTAATACTCAATGATCTTAGTTTATTTCTCTTCATATAATCAAACCAGCTATTTAGGAATGTGTACGGAATAACTTCCCGAAATCATGATGCAGGATTTTTTCTTCATACATGTTCCGTAAATAAATATACTGGCGTGATTAAATGAAAGCGACGGCTTAAGGACGACGACTACCAAAAGCATCAATATCAGCATCAGAAGGTCTAATTTCTTCTTCTGTCGCGACTCCATCACATGAATCTGGAAGTGGGTTGTTTTCAAGATCACGAACCACTTTAAAAGATGCTGTAAAAGTCTCAGTTAAACGCACTTTTGGATTATCTGATGGAAATGGAAAAAGAGTTGACCCTTCCGTACCAATCCAAGCGACTGAATACCCACTCTTACAATATTGGATAGAAGGTACTTTAATTTTTAAACTGCCTACACAGCTGGTTGGCTCAATTTTTGGGAATTTTGTTTTAATTTCTAAATTATCATAATGATCATTATCAACCATACCTCTCAACCATTTAACAGCTCTGACACCCTCAGTTTTTACACCATGACTATAATAGGGACCAACAGACCCTTTAACCACTTTAACTTTTCTCCAGCTAGCAGAAACACGCGCTTTAATACCCATCATGGCATTAGCACCATGAGCAGTTCCATCTCTCTCAGTCGATATAAAATTCGAACTTAAATTATCTGCATTGGGGAAAATAACCACAACATCTGTTGTTGGAAAGCGATCACCATTTGCATTGCTACAAGAATGAGGTAACTGAATCCCAAGAGATGCACTAGATCCTTCTAAATATTCACGAGTCCCCTCCCCCAAAGAAAACACATTTTCACGTGCAATACCAATATGCGCCACTGCATTTCCAGCCATTAAAAGTGCGCAAACAGCCGCTGTTCTAGTTATAATTTTTTTCATTATTTATCATCCTGCAAAAGTAAATTGTTTTAACCTAGATGAACCTTTGTTCATTTGGGTATATAGACTGTTCGAAATTTAATCTCAAACCCCTCAGTATGCTTACTTTAGCAACAAAAACACCATCACCCTAACATTCCTTTAAAAACAATTACTTAATGTAAAAATCACAAAAAAACCGAAAAATAGACTCTCTATTTTTTAGGCTACATCACTCACCTAACAGGCCATATAACCTATTTCTGAATCTAAAGATATTCAAAAAACAGCACCCACAAAAAAACCCCAGCTACAAAAATTAACCTAGGCTTTCTTTGGGCTAAAACAATAAAGCTTTAAGACAATACTTACATCATGCCGCCCATACCAGGTATTGCAGGTCTAGCGCGCCATCCGTCGCTACATATCATCTTAGAACATCCATGTCCTAAGACTCATTTCGCTCGGGCGAATTAATAAAGTGCCCCGATATATTTCGAGCTGACCTTTTAAAAAATCATGGTACAACCTAGTGAAACCTGACAAGTTTGAGCCTTTCTTCCATCGTCCAGTCCTGGGGGCATTTTTCTTGATCTGTCATTGTTGGCATAGTGGATGATGACTCTAATTCATGGTCTTTTGATTGGGTAATCCATCGCTGTAGAGCTGAACGACTGACACCTAATGTTCCTGCCATTTCTACCAGTGTTATTTCTGCTGAGCGGTTAAGGGCTTTTTCTACGGCCTGTATTTTAAACCCGTCGGTAAATTTTTTACTCATTTTCTGTCCTCTAAAAGTTAAATTTAGAGGCGA
>CAZMQH010000083.1:3780-9141 GCA_964568245.1 uncultured Methylomarinum sp. | reverse complement strand
CTACGGCATATTTAAAAAGTAAGTCTCAGCTCTAAAGCCCTTACCTCAGTCGGGGTGAGAGCTTTAGAGCAAGATCTATTACAATTTATCGATTAGTTAAACTTTTTAAAGGTCTTTAAATTGAGTCGTTACTATTATTTGTTTAAATACTGCTTCAAATAATGCCCAGTAAAAGAGTTTTCATTATTAGCTACCTCAGAAGGCGTTCCTTCTGCCACTAATGTTCCTCCACCTGTTCCACCTTCAGGCCCCATATCAATAACCCAATCGGCTGTTTTTATCACATCTAGGTTATGCTCAATAATAATCACCGTATTACCATGGTCACGTAGGGTATGTAATACAGAAAGTAATTGTTTTATATCGTGAAAATGCAGCCCAGTTGTTGGCTCATCTAGAATATATAAGGTTTTCCCCGTATCTCGCTTAGACAGTTCTTTTGCTAATTTAACTCGTTGTGCTTCTCCACCCGATAGAGTCACTGCATTTTGTCCTAAAGTAATATAGCTTAAGCCTACATCAATTAAAGTATTTAGCTTTTTAGCTAATAATGGCACAGGACTAAAAAACTCGGCAGCATCTTCAACAGTCATATTAAGCACTTCGTTAATGGTTTTTCCTTTATAGCGAATATCTAATGTTTCTCTGTTATAACGTTTGCCATTACAGGTATCGCAGGGGACAAAAATATCGGGTAGAAAATGCATCTCTACTTTTATCACGCCATCGCCTTTACAAGCTTCACAGCGCCCACCTTTAACATTAAAACTAAACCTGCCAGGTGTATAGCCTCGAGAGCGGGATTCATGAGTTGCTGCAAATAATTCACGCACAGGGGTGAAAATTCCTGTATAAGTCGCTGGGTTTGATCTAGG
This sequence comes from uncultured Methylomarinum sp., assembly GCA_964568245.1. Lineage (GTDB taxonomy): Bacteria > Pseudomonadota > Gammaproteobacteria > Methylococcales > Methylomonadaceae > QPIN01. The sequence goes on along the minus strand of CAZMQH010000083.1, from coordinate 8,266 downwards.
CGTTCTTCCAATAGGACTTTGATCAATATCAACAACTTTATCGACTTGATCTAAACCACTGATGTCATCGCAGGGGGCGGGTATACAACTGGCTTTATTGATATGTACGGCTGCATAACGATAAAGGGTATCGTTAATTAAAGTTGATTTTCCTGAACCTGATACGCCTGTCACACAGGTCATAAGCCCTATTGGAAACGAAACGGTGATGTTTTGTAAGTTATTACCGCATGCATTGTGTAGGGTGATAACTTTATTTTTATTAATAGGGGTTAACGTTTTAGGGACTTCAATGGCTTGTTTTCCCGATAAATATTGGCCGGTTAATGAGTTTGGATTGTTTTTAATGTCTTCAGGTGTGCCTGTGGCAACGATTTCGCCACCATGAATGCCTGCACCAGGGCCAATATCTACCACATACTCAGCAGCCATAATGGCATCTTCATCATGCTCTACCACAATCACGGTATTGCCTAAATCACGTAAGCGAAACAAGGTGTTTAACAAACGCTGATTATCACGTTGATGCAAACCAATAGAGGGTTCGTCTAAAACATACATAACACCCACTAAACCAGCACCAATTTGACTGGCCAGTCTAATTCTCTGGGCCTCACCACCTGATAGGGTATCTGCACTTCTATCTAAGGTTAAATAATTGAGCCCTACATTAACTAAAAACTCTAAGCGTTCTTGAATTTCTTTATTAATCTTTTCAGCAATTTCTCCCCTGTGCCCTGGAAGATGTAGATTGCTAAAAAAATCTAAAGCTTGCTGGATAGGCAAACCAGTCAATTCATGTAAGGGTTTTTCGCTAATAAAGACGTTACGTGCAGCAGTATTTAATCTGGCACCGTTACATTGATCACAGGTGTTTTTAGACAGGTATTTGGATAACTCATCCCTTACCATTTGGGATTCGGTTTCATGGTAGCGGCGTTCCATATTGGCAATAATGCCTTCAAAGGGATGGCTTCTTGTTTGTTTTGTTCCTGTGGCAGAAGTGTATTGAAAATTGATCTTTTTACTACCACTGCCATACAAAATAACTTTTTGAATGTTGGTGGGGATTTCAGAAAAAGGGGCTTCAGTATCAAAGTTATAATGTTCAGCTAATGAACAGATAATTTGATAATAATAAGCATTGCGTCTATCCCAACCACGAACAGCACCGCCTGATAGGCTGATGTCCGCATTGTGAACTACAAGCTTAGGATCAAAATCTTGCTTAACACCTAAGCCATCACAACTAGGGCAAGCGCCCTTAGGGTTGTTAAAGGAAAAAATACGCGGTTCTAATTCAGTAATACTATAGCCGCATTCAGGACAGGCATAACGCTCAGAAAATAATATTTTTTTATCACTGTCCATACTGGCTGCAACGGCAATGCCGTCGGCAAGTCGTAAAGCCGTTTCAAACGATTCTGATAATCGTAAGCTTATATCCTCTCGAATTTTAAAACGGTCAACAATCGCTTCAATCGTATGTTTCTTTTTTAGATCTAGTTTAGGTGGCTCGTCCAGATCATAAATTTCTCCATCAATTCTAGCGCGGATAAAACCTTGAGCACGAAGGTCTTCCATTAACAGTATATGTTCGCCTTTACGATCATTAACAATAGGTGCAAGCAACATCCAGCGTTCACCTTCGGGTTGACTCAAAACCTGATCAACCATTTGGCTGATAGTTTGGGCTTCTAAAGAACTATGATGTTCTGGACAACGAGGAATACCTGCACGCGCATAGAGTAATCTTAAGTAGTCATATATTTCGGTAATGGTGCCAACCGTTGAGCGAGGATTGTGTGAAGTCGATTTTTGTTCAATTGAAATAGCAGGTGAAAGCCCTTCAATATGATCAACATCAGGCTTTTCCATAATGGATAAAAACTGTCTGGCATAGGCCGAAAGTGATTCTACATAACGCCTTTGGCCTTCTGCATAGATGGTATCAAAAGCTAAAGATGATTTTCCAGAACCCGAAAGTCCTGTAATAACAATTAAAGAATCTCTTGGTAAATCAAGGTCTATATTTTTAAGGTTATGTGTTCTGGCACCTCTAATACTGATTTTGTCCACGAGATAGAATTCCTGACGGTTAAAGAACCTGATAATATACGTGTTTTTATCCCAAAGTAGCAACGTACGTTGTTAATAAAGTTTATACAGCCTTTAGGAGAGTTAAGTTTTGACACAGATACAGGACATTACCAGCCCAATGACAGCGCTAGAAAAGCGCGCAACCCTGTCATTATCCAGCATTTATGCCTTACGCATGCTGGGTTTGTTTATGATTTTACCTGTTTTGTCATTATTTGCAGAACAAATGGAAGGGGCAACCCCTGTTTTAATTGGCTTAGCAATCAGTGTCTACGGATTAACACAAGCTATTTTGCAAATCCCCTTTGGGTTATTGTCTGATCGCTTTGGACGAAAGAAAATAATTATTATTGGATTAATTTTATTTTCAGTTGGCAGTATTGTTGCGGCAGTATCTACCACCATTTATGGGGTATTAATTGGTCGGGCGATTCAAGGCAGTGGCGCAATAGCCGCTGCTATTATGGCCTTGGTTGCTGATTTAACCCAAGAAGTTCACCGTACTAAGGCAATGGCAATGATTGGCGCTAGTATCGGTGTTTCCTTTGGGGTTGCCATCACATTAGGGCCAATTCTTGCTGCTTATATTGGGATTTCTGGTATTTTCTGGTTAACCGGTGTTTTATCTCTACTCGCTATTCTGGTTGTTATCTTTATTGTCCCCAACCCTAAAAAATCTATTGTTCATCGTGATGCAGAACTTATACCTGGACAATTTTTTAAAGTATTGAGAAACCCTGATTTACTCAGACTAGATTACGGTATTTTTGTTTTACATCTGTGTTTAACCGCTAGTTTTGTGGTGTTACCTCTATTGATTAGAGATGCTGGATTATTACCTAAAGATCACTGGATGGTTTATTTACCTATATTAGTAACATCAATGGCCGTTATTATCCCTTTTGTGATTATTGCTGAGAAAAAACGTAAAATGAAAATAATCTTTATTGGCGCCATTGTGACTTTGATGTTTGCTAATATCGGACTCTTTATGTACTTTGATAATTTATGGGGTTTGGTTGGGTTTTTATGGCTGTTTTTTTGTGGATTTAATCTATTAGAAGCTACCTTGCCCTCATTAATCTCTAAAACAGCCCCTGGTGATTTAAAAGGGACGGCAATGGGCGCTTATTCAAGCTCTCAGTTTATGGGCGCTTTTGTTGGTGGAGCAGCAGGCGGTTGGTTATATGGAGAAGTAGGAGTAGAAATGGTTTTCCTTTTTTCCGCAATTGCTACAGGTTCATGGGTTATTGTTGCAATATTTATGAAACCACCTAAATACTTAGCTAATATGTTGATTTCACTCGACAATATAAGTATTGAAAAAGGCGAACAATTTGTCGCTGAATTACTTGATGTTAAGGGTGTTGAAGAAGTTAAATTACACTTTGAAGAGAGTGTTGCTTATTTGAAAGTAGATAATAAAATTTTAGAAAAAGAAGCCTTGCAAGGCGTATTGGATCAGTCTATTTAAACGTTTAATGCAGTGTTGATTTTTTTACAGATAAATTATTTATGAAAAGATATATAGCTCTTTTGTTTAGGTTATTAAAACTGCAATTAAAACTGTATGTTGCTGCAGCTGTTATTGGTTGTATCGTTGGCGTTTTGATGTTTTATCCTCTCTATGATTTTGTGTATTTTCACGAACATGGTGTAGATAATAAAACATCAGCATTTGATTATGTTTTTGATCGATTTACCCAATCATTACAAGGCCATACTCCAATGAAAACCTGGTTTATTGCTAAAGTAGGGATTGTTTTTGGTGTGGTTTTAGCATGGGTTTATGGGAAATTACATAAAAAACTGGCTCAAATAGAACAATTAACCGCTGAATTGCAACGTGATTTAAAAGGTTCAATACGGCAAGGTGAAGGGCCTTTGCTAGAATTTAAATCATCATTTCGCTGGGACTATCAACAAGAATGTACTAATAAAAATATTGAAACGGCAGTGATTAAAACACTGGCAGGTTTTATGAATAGTTATACTGGTGGAACACTATTAATTGGTGTGGCTGATAATGGTGAGATTCTAGGTTTAGAAAAGGATTTTAAAACACTGCGTAGAAAAGATAGTGATGGTTATGAACAGTTGTTGATGACAACTATTGCTTCCACTCTAGGTGCACGTTTTTGTCAGTATGTTCATGTTATGTTCCACTTTGTTGATGAACAATATGTTTGTAGGTTAATTGTTAACCCATCAGCTTACCCTGTTTTTTTTAAACAAAATAAAGATGCCAAGTTTTTCCTACGCACGGGGGGCGGAACACGCGACTTAAACATAGAGGATGCAACGGATTATATTTCTCAACGCTGGAGGCGTTAGCTTATTAAGTTTAAGGATAAAGGCGGTGTTTTGGGGCGAAGGCTTTAGCCTT
>CAZMQH010000083.1:0-3680 GCA_964568245.1 uncultured Methylomarinum sp. | reverse complement strand
TAGCTAAGGTTTTAGTATCAATCAAAGCTATGCTTCACAAGATAGTCACTAAAGAGTGCGATGACTAGACTCTGAGCTTTAACTTTTGATTCGTAACTATTACTTTTCACGGCCGTCTTAAAAGTTTTTGTAGCCCATTTAATGCTTTCACCTTTCCTAGACGCCCATTTTACAACTAGAATAGCTTGTTTAGCCGTATTTGCATCCAGTTGTAATACTTCTATAGATAAATGAATTTCAGCTTGATTAGCTTTAGATTGTGAGAACTCAAATACCTGATTAGGGGCAATTCTGTTATTAATATTGGCGATTAAAACACGAGTAAATTCATTTTCTAAGGGCTCTGCCCAGTGATGATTTTCGCTTAATTGGAATTTAAAATCACTTTTTCTAATGACTATTTGAGGATAATCTAGATATTCAGGAAATTTTATGGGACTAATTAAAATGCTAAATGCTTTTAAATTTAATTTCTGCTGCTCAATTTTGCTAGTATTTATCGGTTTTAGCTGATAAAAACTTGTTTTAGGACTGGAGCTACAGGCTAGTATAACGGTAGCTAAGCTTAAAAACAGGAGCGTTCTCTTTAATGGCATGGTTATTCTTCCTCAGTTTCTAAGTTTTTACCAAAAAGTAACGCTTCTGGATGACGCCCTAGAAAATTCATCATGTTTTTAGCAGATCTTGCTGCTCGGGTTATCTGCTTTAATGCAGATTGTAACCCTTGATTTAAAGGAGAATTGTTATCGACTAATGATTGCACTTCATTTAAGGTTGAATTAATGGCTTGCAAAGTGTTTTTCCCTGTTGAAACAATTTGATGACTGTCTTCCAAAATAGGTTTTACATGGTTATCAAGCGTTATCAGTAGTTTGTCTGCATGTTGGATGGTCTTGTTTAGATTATGACTAAGGGGAGCAATGTCATGGTTTAAAGTGCTTAATATATTTTCTAAATGACGCATACTGCCATTAAGTGCCGTTAGAGTGCTTTTTGTTTGTGTGGACCCTGTTATTTGCTTTATATTAGCTAAGGTTTTATCTAGATTACTGAGCAATTCAACAACATTGATGGATTTGGTACCTTCTAATACGGTTTTAAGTGCTTGTTGTATTTCATCACTATTGGATGGAATAGAGGGGATTTCTTTATAGTTTTTTTCAAGGCTATATAGTTTTATCGGTGTCTCAGGTAAAAATAGGGCTTCAATAAAGAGTTGTCCTGTGACCAAGCTACCTAACTGTAACTGCATTCGTAATCCTGATTCAATCAGTTTATCAACTTCTGTCAGCGTCCAGTTTTGTTTTTGCGTATCTATATAATTCGCTAGTTTTTGTTGGTCAACTTCAAATACCACTGGGATTAAGGTTTTGTTGAGTTGTATATCACGTTGAACGCTGATTTCCGTCACATGCCCAATCTGCACTCCATAAAGCTTTATCGGCGCTCCAATATTTAAGCCATTGATCGATTCGGTAAAAATAACAATAAACTTATGATTTTTTCTAAGCCATGAGTCACTACTAAAGATAAAAATGCTACAAATTAATAACAATAGGGCGCCAATAATAAAACTGCCGATGATTAATGGATTGGTTTTGCTATTCATAACATGCTTGGATGGTTAGTTTTTACCACGAGTAAGAAACTGTTGAACTTGTCTGTCGGTACATTCTTTAAGTAAGGTTTTTGGGTCGCCATTAGCAATCATAGTTTTTGAGTCGGTATCAAGGAAAATAGAGTTGTTTCCGATAGCAAAAATACTAGCAAGTTCATGGGTGACAATAATAACGGTTGCGCCTAAACTATCTCGCAATTCTAAAATTAAATCATCCAGTAATTTTGCACTGATGGGGTCTAAGCCTGCAGACGGTTCATCAAAAAAAATAATTTTTGGGTCTAGGGCAATTGCTCTCGCTAAGCCCGCCCGCTTTTGCATGCCACCACTAATTTCAGACGGATAATATTCTTCAAATCCGGCTAAACCCACTAAGGCTAATTTTAATGACACTAGCTCTTTTATCTCCGTTGCACTTAAATCTGTATTTTCAGCGAGTGGAAGGGTAATGTTTTCTGCTAGCGTCATAGAGCTCCATAATGCGCCACTTTGATAAAGAATACCATTTTGACGCATTATTTCATTGCGCTGTGGATCGTTAGTTTGCCAGAAATCAATATCTTGATAAAACACCGAGCCTTTAGCTGGGTGTTTTAAGCCAACGAGATGACGGAGTAGGGTGCTTTTTCCACAGCCACTGCCTCCCATGATAATAAAAATATCTTCTTTGTTAATAGTGAAATTCAGGTCTTTCTGAATAACAAAGTCACCATAAGCCATGGTTAAATCAGAAACAATGATATGAGCTTCCTTTGTCATTTTTAAATACCTAGGCTTTCAAACAACAGGGTAAAGATAGCATCAACTACAATAATGAGCACAATACTTCTAACGACTGCCTGAGTGGTGGCATCACCAACTGCAGAAGCACTACGTCCACATTGTATACCACTCATGCAGCCAATAATGGCAATTAATAAACCGAAAGCAATACTTTTAAAAATACCAGTAGACCAGTCGACTAGCGTGATGGATTGCTGGGTTTGCAGGTAGTATTCAACAACTGAAATATCCATCATTCCCACCCCGACAATTAAGCCGCCGAGCATGCCAATAACATTTGCATAGATGGTTAGCAGTGGCATCATTAATATTAAGGCTAATATTCTGGGAAGCACCAGAAAGTCCATGGCAGCAATCCCCATGGTTTTAAAGGCATCAATTTCCTCATTGACTTGCATGGTACCTATTTTTGCAGCAAAAGCCGCACCTGTGCGCCCAGCCATAATAATGGCTGTCATCATAGCACCCATTTCACGGGTCATACCGATAGCCACAAGGTTGGCTACATAAATATCTGCCCCAAATAAACGTAACTGAATGGCGCCCATAAAAGCAAGAATCAGCCCCATTAAAAGGCTAACTAGTGTGATAATAGGCAATGCATCAGGCCCACATTGTTGAATAAGTAACCAAAAATCTTGTTTTCTAAAGCGTGCCTTCCCTTGGGTGAATCTTACGCTGCTTAAAAATACCTCCCCAACAAAACGGGTAAATTTTTCAACTTCACTGACTGTGCTTATTGCTTTAATGCCGATGCGTTCAATAAAGGAGGGTTGGTAGCGTGATTTAATCGCATCCTTTCTAATGGGAACGGTAGTGGCTAATTGTATAAGGCTGAGGATGCCAGAGGGTAATGCGGTAATATCTAGGGTGATTTTTTTTTTAGCTAGGCTATCAGTAAGTAATAGAATAAAAGAGACTAGACGACTATCCCAATCGCCAAGCGATTTACTATCAATAACTATATGCGTAACAGTATTCTGTTGCTCTAGTTTATTTATGACTGAGCTTAAATCTGGAAGGGTATTCCCAATCACCCAATCGCCAGATATCTGAAGGTTTAATCTTCCTTGGTCACCAGCCGATATTGAAAAGTTACTAGGGGTAAGCTCAGTCATAATAAAGAAAACATAGTGTATAAAAGCCAATGCAGTAGAAATAAGGCATGCCTTGTCTCTACATCTTATTCAAGATGATTTTGGATGATTGTTTCCTCCTCCCTTACTAAGGAACGTGCACGAAATAACTTGAGCAACTAACTTGCCTTTTTGTCCGTCTT
>CAZMQH010000082.1:0-9299 GCA_964568245.1 uncultured Methylomarinum sp. | reverse complement strand
TTGGTGGGTCCTGCGAGATTCGAACTCGCGACCATCGCATTAAAAGTGCGGTGCTCTACCAGCTGAGCTAAGGACCCCTACAAAGATTTACTATTATAAATGGTATTTAGTATTTAGCAAGTTTTTTATTACTTTATTTAAAAAAATAAATATTTCTGGCCTAAAATTCTTTAACTTCTTACAAAGCCTCAGTGAAATCTAGCTGGCTATTATATCAAGATATTATTTAATTTAAAATACTTTTTTTATAAATAAATATTGGCTAAAATTAATCAGCCTTTTCTACAAAACGACTCGCCACACTTTTTGCCTATCAATAGTGCTTTATGACAAAGCCCTATGTTGTTTACTATATAATATAGCTTGCTTTAAAGAGAATAACTCTTGATGCTTATATTATTTCAATCACTTAGCTCAAATAAACACCTAATGCCCTTTAGTTATTCTTCTGACAATACTATTCCTCCCCTCATTTCCATCAAAGAGATGTTAAGCATAAGCCTTAATATTAGCCAATCCTTTGCCCCAACTGCACCGATAAAAACAAATACTTCAAAAGAAAATCTATCCAGCAGTGAATTGCTAAAAGTCAGTCAAAACATTAGCCAATACTATTCTTCCAATATCCTTTCAAATATTAAAAACCTTACGATTCTTGCTATAAATCCTCATCAACTTTATATTTATTGGAATCTAGGTATCAATAACTCACCTTCATTATTACCTAGCATTTTTAACAATGAATTAATGTTACGCATTTATTCTCAACCTGAGAAAGATAGTATCCATACGGACTCTAAGCTTGTATTTGAAGAAGTCATCCATGACTTTCAACATCAGAAAAAAACCTCAGTCCCCATAGCAAAAAGTTCTTTAATATATTCAGCCTATATAGGCAACCCTATTTCTGATAAAGGCTTCACACCTATTATGAAGTCTAATGAATTACATCTTTTAAAAGGGAATGAATCTCCATCTTTTTTTCCTGATGAGCCTATTCATCTAACTAATATTAATTTCATCAACCCGATGAAGACTTCCTCATCAACGCCTACTAATACACCATCATCTTACGCAAGTAGCAATCGTTCAGGCCGAGGAAAGAAGAGTTTAAATAATGAATAAAGGGTTTATTAACATCATTCTCCATGCTCATTTGCCTTATGTTAGGCATCCTGAGTATGACAGTTTTTTTGAAGAAAACTGGCTATTTGAGGCAATGACTGAGAGCTACATTCCATTAATCAATATGTTTGATCATCTAGCTAAAGATGATATCGCTTTTCGTTTAACACTTTCCTTATCGCCCACTTTAATTTCGATGCTCGGCGATGAGTTATTGCAATCACGTTATCAGCAACACCTTGCTAAACAAATCGAGCTTGCAGAAAAAGAAATTAACCGGACTCGTCATCATGCTGAAATTCATAAATTAGCCCGCTTATATCGTCGATTTTTTATACAAACTCAAAAGACCTATGATAAATATCAAGGTGATTTAATCTCAGCTTTTAAAAAACTTCATGATTCCGGCCATCTTGAACTGATGACTACGGCTGCAACCCATGGTTTTTTACCTTTACTAAATATCAATCAATCAACCATAAAAAATCAGATTGAAGTTGGCATTAAAACCTTTGAGTCAACTTTAGGCTTTTCACCTTCGGGCTTTTGGCTTCCTGAGTGCGGTTATTATCCAGGTTTGGAGTCTACTTTAGCTGACACTGGAATAAAATACTTTTTTATTGATACGCATGGCATTATGGATGCAACTAAACCTCCAATCAATGGTGTTTACGCCCCTATTGATTGTGGCAATGCGGTTATGGCTTTTGCACGTGATATTGAAACTTCTCAGCAGGTATGGAGCGCTTCATCAGGCTACCCAGGTAATGTAAACTATCGGGAATATTACAGCGATATTGGCTTCGAACTAGAGCAAAACTATATTGCACCTTACATTCTTAATGACGGTACAAGAATTAATACGGGTATTAAGTATCATCGTATTACGGGGAAAGACCAAGAAAAAGCACTCTACAATCCTAAGAATGCTCAACTCTCAATTCAACAAGATGCCCTAGACTTTATAACTCACTGTCAAAGCCATATTGAACAATTAAGCTTAACAATGGATAGACCACCCATTATTATTGCACCTTATGACGCTGAACTTTTTGGTCACTGGTGGTTTGAGGGCCCCAGCTGGTTAGAATCCGTCCTCAGGCTAGCCAGCAAGAAAGATAATAATTTTAAAGTCGTTAGCTGCTCTGATTATCTAAAATTACAGACTAAACACCAAATATCAACTCCCGCTGCCTCAACTTGGGGGAAAAATGGCTATTCTAGCTTTTGGATCAATGAGGAAAATGAATGGATTTATCCTTTCATTCATAGAGCTGCAGATGAAATGGAGCAGTTAGCGATTGATTTTAAAAGAGTATCTGTATCTAAACTTCAAGAAAGAGCTTTAAATCAAGCGGCCAGGTCCTTGTTACTTGCTCAGGCATCTGATTGGCCCTTTATTATGAAGTCTGACACTACAACTGAATATGCTAAAAAAAGAGTTACCGACCATTTGGCTAGGTTTAATTATTTACACGAAAGTATTCGAAAAAATAAAATTGATGAACATTACTTACTTGCTTTAGAGGCGATGGACAATATTTTTCCTGATATTGATTATCGTGGTTATGCTGAATAAATCATAAAAACAGGGTGGGTGAATAAGTAACGAAACCCATGCTCTTCAACCATACTGGGTTTCGCTATTCGCGCCCTACCCAGCCTACTCAAGGGACGACCGCATAGACAGATTACTCTTTGTTGCTTCGCGCAGTCATGAGTGGTGTGTAGTAGAACAACGCAGGAGCCGTTGTCGAGAGATCTTATATTCCAATGTAATCAAGCCCCCCTCATTTTAGTTGGGATGACATCGTCAATTGAAAACAAATGTGTTTAACGCCACAATCAAAATATATTTTCAAGCTGTGGTTTGTATTATATGCTCCATTTAAATCTACTACACTGCGATTCCCACTTGCAATGATTCAAACCAATCCAAAAATCGTTTCACATCATCACCCTTAAACATTCGACCATGTTGCGGCGCTAAAATATCAATATCCAACTCTCTCACTCTGTCGACCCAAACTCTTTTAGCTTGATTGGATGGCATCCAACGCTGGTGAAAAAAGCGCATTTTATCAACATGTGCATCAAAATTATCAACAAAAATCGGGGTGCCTGGCCCTTCTAAAGCAGCCCCCACATCACCTGACATTAATATTTTTGCCTGAGGGTCATAAATATTAAAATTTGCAGATGAATGCATATAATGAGCGGGAATAACCTGTAACTCTACCCCTCCCAAATCTATAACCCCACCATTATCAGGAATAGGAACATACTCTATACTTTCACAACCAAAATGCCTAAGAAAACCTTCCCACAAACCAGAGGCATGAAGTTTGGCATCAGGTAAAGCCTGATCCCACAAGCCTAAGGATGAAATAATATCAGGGTCTTGATGCGAAGCAAATATATCTGTAATTTGCTCAACAGGTGCATAATGCAAAACCCCTGCAAGCATAGGTGCAAATAACTCAACACCCCCTGGATCTATTAACAAACACCGATTATCAGTTCTCACCATATATTGGTTTGTATCAATAATTTTCTCAGGTTTATTTTCATCCCGGCCAAACATAATCCACTGATACGCTCCATCGTATATATTGGTCATTTTCATTTAAAACAAGCCTCTTATTAAATTAATCATAGGGTGGTAGTTATTCAGTTAAATCAATGACGGATAAAGCAGTTCGGCATCTTTGCACGTTATCATGAATAACTTGAGCTGCATTATCAACACTCTCTGCAACTGCCTGTAAACTTTGCAAATACTCTCCAGCTTGAGATGCCTCAATCCGCGAATTTGCAGCAATAACTCGTGCCGCCCTAGCTGGATGCATCACTTCAGCCAGCTGATCTAAAAGTTGTGTCACATTTAATTTAAAGCTCAGCTTACATTCAATCATTATTTGTTTCGATCTATCCATAGGCTGTTCAAGTGAACTTTCATAAGTCGCCCCCTTTGCCAGTTCAGCAACCAATTCAAATTTATTATAGACTTCTGTCATTCGATGTTCATTGACAGTCAATTGATACAAGGAAAGTGCATGCTGATTAATGGTGATCACTAAATCTATGGTTTCTTTTGCTAATTCATTAATAAAATCAGTGATAGGTTGAAAGCCTTTGGCCTTCTCTCCAGCTCTAAAAGCAATCGCTTTGGCATTAGCCGCCGCCAAGGAAATTTCTTTAGCAACATCCATTACCGCACTTAATTCGGCAGCAATTGATGCAATAGCAACAAATTGTGATTTTGTTTGACCTATATTCATCTATCAGCTCAAAGTGTAATTTTTAAAGTTCTTGTCATCTAGCCTAGTTCATAACTTATAAAATTTCTAGGGAGTCGCTTAATATTTTAATAGCCCTATTATTCATTTATAGACCCGTTAGAAATCGGGAAGTTATTCCATGCACGTTCCTAATATTGTAAACTGGATCTATTAACCACTATTTCATTAACGCCATGCCTTTATCAGATTTCCTTCAGCAAATAAAAAACAACGACAATATCAGTTTTGATCAAACAATAGCGACGATTACTGAAAACTACATTTACACCGCAACCGAATTTAGTAATGGCTTAGCAGCTGCTAAATTAATTAATACAGCTGGGGCTAACGAAGGTTCTTGCAAAATATTTGCATTTGCCCAAATCAATCATTTAAACCAACAACAAACACTGAATTTATTTGGTGATTTTTACCGAAAAGATGTTTTAGAGGATCCTTCGGGCGACGGCCATCAAAACATTAGGAAATTCATGCAATTTGGCTGGGAGGGCATCCACTTTTCTGCTCCAGCATTAGCCACAAAATAACTCATTTACATGAAAATTGACTACCTTATTATAGGCCAAGGATTGGCTGGTAGTTTATTAGCTTGGGAGCTAATACAGCGACAAAAAAAAGTTATTATTGTTGATAATAATCAATCAAATGCATCTTTAGTTGCCGCAGGATTAATCAACCCTGTGACGGGCATGCGGTTTGTTAAATCAGCAGATGTAGATCAATTATTGCCAACAGCCATCAGTTATTACCAAAAACTAACTCAACATTTTAAACAACCCTTCTATGTTGAAAAACCAATGTTGCGTCTTTTGCGTAATGATAAAGAATTGGCAGCCTGTCAAAAACGCTTTAAAGACCCTTTATACAGCCCTTATTTAGATAAAATACTGCCTGCGCCCCCTAAAATAGAATCATTACTCGGAATATTAAAGCAAAACAAAACAGGTTATTTATTAACCCTGCCTTTACTCTCTGCTTTGAAAGACTATTTTATAAGCCTTAATGCTTATATCAAATCGGACTTACAATACCAAGAAATAAGCTTATCCCCCCAGTTGCAATGGAAAGATATTCCAGCTAAAAAGATTATCTTTTGCGAAGGTCATCTTGCAACAAATAACCCTTGGTTTTCAGCTCTTCCTTTTCAATTAGTTAAGGGGGAGATTATTACCGCAACAAGCATGCAAGATATACAACAAAACATCTTAAATTATGGTCACTGGTTTATTCCATTAGATAATAGAACATTTCGTACGGGTGCTAGTTTTGATAGAGAAAATATCAATACAACCGTGACAGCATTAGCTAAAAACACATTGTTTGATTCACTAAAACGGGTATACCCCACATTAGCTATTAAACAAACCATCAAACAACAAGCAGGTATTAGACCGACAACATTGGATAAAATGCCTTTCATAGGTTCACACCCTCATCACCCTGAACTTGTTATTTTTAATGGTTTCGGTGCTAAAGGAAGCTTACAAATACCTTGGCATTGCCAACAACTTGCTGATCATTTAATCCATAACAAAGCAATTTCTCAGACTTGCGATATCAAACGCTATCATTCACTATTCTAAACTATGAACAAACGCATCTCATTAACGGCACAGGCACATACCCTTATTCTGCAATACTTAAATACAAGCGACATTGCGATTGATGCGACTATCGGTAATGGCTATGACACCTTATTTCTGGCTCAACAGGTAGGGAATACAGGCAAGGTTTTTGGGTTTGATATTCAGCAACCAGCAATAGAGTCAACCCAAGACAGATTAAACAATGAAGACTGTTCTAATTCCACGCAGTTATTCCATACTAGCCATAACAATATGGCCCAATGTATCCCTTCAGAATTTCATGGAAAAATCAATGTCATTATGTTTAATTTAGGCTATTTACCTGGTAGTGATAAATCTATCATCACTCAAACAGAATCCACCCTCAAAGCATTAGAGCAGTCTATTCAGTTATTAGCTAAACCAGGTTTAATCACCATTGCTGCCTATCCAGGTCACTTAGGTGGAGAGTCAGAAACAGATGCCATCAAACAATGGCAAGCCCAACTTCCCTCCGAACAATTCAGTATTGAAACTATTTATAGTTCAGAGAAAGAAACCGCACCTCGGCTTTACATCATTCAAAAAAATTAGTTAGTATTTTAATTATTCTGACAGATTAATAATGGTTTGTAGGAGCGTCCGCCCTCGGCGCGAATAAAACAACGCTCTTTTCTCTCATAAATCGCGCCGAGGGCGGACGCTCCTACAATGCTTATGTTAAATTACTCAGGTGTTTAGCATTCGAATCGCTAAGTCTGCCATATTTTTAGAGCCACCACCCTGCCCTAATTTTTCTTTAACAATAGCCAATTCAGCCAGCATTTTTTTTCTATAGACTTTATCTAATAAGATCTTATCAATCTCATCCGCTAACGTGTTTACCGTTACCTCACCCTGTATTAACTCTTTTACAATGCCTTTACCAGCAATAATATTAGGCAAACCAATAAACTTGGTATTCACTAAATATTTAGCAAAGAAATAGGTAATAGCAGATAAGCGATAGGCAATGACCATCGGTATCTGTAATAAAGCAATTTCCAATGAAGCCGTTCCTGAGGTTGTCATAATGGCATCACAACATTGAATCACATCATAAGGCTGGTTTTTAATAACGGTAATATTTACTGAAGATGCTTGCAAATAACATTGTAATAAATCATCGGTAATCGAATCAGCCTGAGGCAAAATAAATTGAATCGCTTTATGGTCTTTTTGTAGTTTTTCAGCCGCCTCCAACATAATAGGTAGCATTCGCTTGATTTCATTTACCCGACTACCTGGCAATATTCCCACAATAAGGCCATCCGTTTGCAGAGAAAATTTAGCAATATCCTCTGCTTTACTATGAGTTGGATGTACTTTATCAACTGACGGGTGACCAACATAAGTCACAGACACATTTTCGGCCTCGTAATAAGGTACTTCAAATGGAAAAATGACTGCCATCATATCAATCGCTTTGCCATAAGTGACCACTCGACCTGGCCGCCACGCCCAAACTTGAGGGCTAACGTAAAACAAAACTTTAATACCTTGTTGTTTTGCAAATTGAGCTAATTTTAAATTGAATTCCTTATAGTCGACACAAACTAATAAACCAGGATTTTCTGTAACAACAATATTTTTCATTAATTTTAAAGCCGCTCGAATTTCGCCATAATGCTTTAATACTTCAACCAAACCAATAACAGCAATATTAGACGAGTCAAAGCGAACATCAATACCTGCTTGCTGCATTTTTGTCCCCCCCATACCTAAACCCTGAATATCAGGCAATTGCTTTTGCAGTTCTTTAAACATATTGGCAGCATGCTGATCACCAGAAGACTCTCCAGCGCTAAACATAACTTTATAAGTATATTTGTTATTCAAAAGTAGACTCTCTTACATTAAGGGATAAGAAAAAAACAATAAATCTGTACTTTTTTAACCAAAAGGTGAATAGTTCACATTATATTCATCTTTCTCTTGTTACTATCCAGTTATACCTAAAGTAACGGAACATGGATATGCAGTTATTAACTAATAAAGCAGTATCGTTAAAACACAAGAAAAAAACAAGAAAAGTGAGTGAAATAAATCAACAAAAAACAATCACACTTCCTTTTCAATCTATAAATAACAAATACTTATCTCAGAATATATTTAAAATAAATACAAGCAAGAGAAGTGAAGACCTGCTTACTGGTTTTATTATTTGGTAATAGTGTATTGCAAAAAACGTGCAAGCATCTAAAAAATCACTAGAAAATATTTAAATTACTTCAGGGGACAACCAAAAAATGTACAATGATTTTTTCCAGCTTAGGTTAAACCCTTTCAGCCAAAAACATCCACTGAACAGTGTTTTTCTACCCTCTAGTCACCGTCTAGTTTTAGAGCAACTGACAGAGGAAGTTAATAAATCATCAGGTATATTTTTACTTCTCGGCCCCATTGGAGTGGGAAAGTCTTCTTTAACTAATGCGCTTATTGAAAAACATAAAGTAAAAAATACCAAAACAGTATTTAAACACTTAAACCCCAGTTCCTCTCTCCAGTTATCAGCATCAGAACCCGATCATATGGCTATGATTATAAAAAAATTTTCTGATACCTATTCAATAAATACTGATTCTAAAATAAAAAATGTTTTTATTTTAGATAATGCTAATCATTTTAGTACTCATTTTCTAAACAGTCTTTTAACAAAAGTTTCTGAACAAAATAACAATAACAAACCTACATTGTTAATTTTAACTGGACAGCCAAAATTACAGCTACAGATTAAAAGCCTAACCGTAGATATTCATTTATTACCATCTTTTATAAAAACTTTTTTATTAAGTCCTTTTGAGCAGACTGAAATCACTGACTATATAAATAACCGTTTATTATGTGCTGAATATTCTAGAAACACATTATTTGATGATCAAGCGATACACTACATAGCAAAACTATCGAAAGGTATTCCATGGGCAATTAATACTATTTGTAGTGTTAGCCTATTCCAAGCTGACCTTGATAAACAGCCTATTATCACAAAAGAAACTGTCAAATCAGCTACTGAATTTTGTTATTTGGAACAATGCTCGGTAGAAAACCAGCCTACAAACAATATTATTAATACCCCTGTAAAAGAGGAATTAATAAAACGCCCACTTACTACAAGCTACAAAGCTAAAAGAAAAACTTCAAAAGAATCTAATATCCCTATTAAGCAACAAACTAAAAATCTCATTAATTCAGCAGCGTAGACAACCGCCATAACAATTTAATAGATCAAAATACTGGCACTTTTATTTAGATCTATTCCGCCCTC
>CAZMQH010000081.1:0-9318 GCA_964568245.1 uncultured Methylomarinum sp. | reverse complement strand
TAATAGGTCCGACTTTTATTATTAATATCAATCTCTACTAGGCAGGTGTCTCAATGGATGTGGTGACAGAACAGGATGACACGTACGCAGAATTTTTGAGTACGTTAAAACAACGTAACAAACTCTCGGATAATGACCTAAGCAAGGCGCGTAGGATGCAGAAATCTGCTATTAGTGAATTGATGCCCCAATTATTGATTAAATTAGGTCTGTGTTCTGATATTGATATTGCGAGTAGCTTTGAGCAAAATTGTACTTTAGAAAGAGTGACAAATGCTGAATATCCAATAGAAAGCCCTTTTTCTGAAAATGTTTCTGTTAGGTTCTTAAAACACAATCACCTTGTAGGGCTTGAAGCTGATGATGAGTCAGTTTCAGTTGCGGTGATGGATCCACAAGATGATTATATTATTCAGGCATTAAAGCTGGCTACAGGTAAACAGATTAAGGTTAAGATTGGGGTTCTTTCAGAGATTGATGCTGCATTGGATTCTCAATATGGTGATGGAAAATCACAAATGGATCAGCTAAGCGACCATTTGGAAACAGGCGATATTGATGATGAAGATCTTGAGCATCTAAAAGACTTAGCCAGTGAAGCCCCTGTTATTAAAATGGTGAATTTGTTTTTACAGAAAGCTATAGAAATGCAGGCTTCTGATATACATATTGAACCCTTTGAGCAAAGTTTAAAGGTTCGACTCAGGGTTGACGGTGTTTTACAAGATATAGATGCTCCGCCTGTTTCGTCGACAGCAGCCGTTTTGTCACGTATTAAAATAATGGCTAAGCTCAATATTGCAGAACGCAGGTTACCTCAGGATGGTCGTATTAAATTACAGATGCTGGGTAAAGAACTAGACCTTAGAGTTTCTACCATTCCTACCATGTATGGTGAGAGTGTAGTCATGCGACTTTTGGATAAAGAAAACATTGTGCTGGATTTTTCAGCATTAGGACTAACAAGTAAACACTCACAACAGTTTATTGATATATTAGCAAAACCTCACGGTATTGTATTAATTACAGGACCGACAGGAAGCGGTAAATCAACCACACTCTATACAGCATTAAAGCAGTTAAACACAGTTGAACGTAAAATTATCACCATTGAAGATCCTGTTGAATATCAATTAGAAGGCATTAATCAGATACAAGCCAAACCTCAAATTGGTTTAACATTTGCGACCGCATTACGTTCTATTGTAAGGCAAGATCCTGACGTTATCATGATTGGGGAAATGCGGGATTTAGAAACCGCTAAAATTGCAGTGCAGTCAGCATTAACGGGACATTTGGTATTATCAACATTACATACTAATGATGCTGCTGGGGGAATCACCAGACTATTAGATATGGGGCTGGAAGAGTATTTATTAAGCTCAACAGTCAATGGGATTTTGGCACAACGCTTGGTAAGAAAATTGTGCCCCGTGTGTAAGGAAGCATATCCTGCACCAGCCTCGGTAATAGAAGAAATGAAGTTACATAAATTTACTGATATTGAAAATATTCAATTATATAAAGCAATAGGCTGTGAGGCTTGTGGTGATATTGGCTATAAAGGCCGACAAGCTATTATCGAATTTTTACCGATGTCGGATAGCATCCGAAAACATATTATGGAACATAAAGAAGCTGGCGTTATCCAGCAACAAGCAATTGATGATGGCATGTTAACTATTTATCAAGATGGTATTGTCAAAGCGTTAGATGGCATAACCACATTAGACGAAGTGCTTAGAGTCACAACGGAATCTTAAAATGGCATTGTATTCATACAAAGTAGTTAACAATTTAGGCGAAATGGAAGAGGGCGTTAAAGATGCATCTGACCAGCAAAGTCTACTTAATGAATTACAAGACCAAGGTTTTATTCCTATTCGGGTTGAGTTGGCTGCAGAAAAAACTTTTTTAGGTATAAAATTAGCAAGTGGTATTATCAAATTATCCCAAAAAGAAGTGCTACTATTTACAGGTGAATTGGCTACACTGCTTGACTCAGGCCTTCCTCTGGACAGATCTCTGCGTGTATTGATTGAATTAACCGAAGATAATGAAAAACTCAGTAAACTTATTTCCCATGTTTTAGAGAAAGTTAAAGGTGGAGCGTCACTAGCAGATGCATTAGAGAGCCAAGCGAATGTTTTTTCCCGCTTTTATCTCAATATGATTCGAGCAGGAGAAATGGGTGGAAATCTTGGTGAGGTTCTCACCAGATTGGCAGAATATTTAGACCGCTCTCAAGAATTAAAAGACACCGTGACAACAGCACTTATTTATCCTGCCATCCTGCTGGTTATGTCTGTAGCCTCCCTACTGGTTATGCTAACTTTTGTCGTGCCGCAATTTACAGAAATGTTTGATAATGCAGGTAAAGAATTACCCGTACCGACACAAGTTGTAGTGGCCATCGCTGATTTTTTGCAATCGTACTGGTGGGCATTACTCATCATTGTTATGAGTGCCAGTAGTTATATGAAATCGCAATTAGCGAACCCAGTGACTAAAAAGGTTTGGGATGCACGTTTTTTAGTCATGCCTCTGTTTGGTGATATTTTGTTACATATGGAAACGGCCAATTTAACCCGTACATTAGGTACATTACTGGGGAATGGTGTTTCTATTTTAAAGGCCCTTGGAATAGCAAGAGAAACGGCGGGGAATTTAGTTATTGAAGACTTGCTAGATCAAGCAGAGCAAGAGTTAAAGCAGGGGAAAAGTATCTCTGATGCTTTAACAGAAAGTGAATGTTTTCCTAAGCTGGCAATACAAATGATTAAAATGGGCGAAGAGACGGGGCGATTGGAAGAAATGTTGTTGCGAGTTGCCACAATTTATGACAAACAATTACGTACGTCGATAGCACGAATGCTAGCATTATTAGAACCTGTGCTTATTATTACGCTAGGATTAATGATTGCAGGGATTATCGTTTCAATTTTGTTAGCGATATTGAGTGTTAATGATTTAGCCTTTTAGTTTTTATGGCTATTAATTAAATACCCATGATGTAGGAGCATCCGCCCTCGGCGCGATTGATAAAAGGTTGTTTTTAAAGAAAAGAGCATGATTTTATTCGCGCCGAGGGCGGACGCTCCTACAAAAAATAACTGGGTTATAGGTAAATAGAACAACGGCACATTTTTACACAGTGCGGTGTTTATACTGTTTTTTGAAATTTAAGGAGTTTTACAGGTGAGAGTTAATTATAGACAGGCAGAAAAAGGTTTTACCCTACTGGAATTGTTAGTTGTATTAGGTATTATCGCAATGTTAGCTGGAATTGTAGGCCCTCAAGTCATGAAGCATATGGGCGCGTCAAAAACCAAAGCTGCTAGAGTACAAGTAGAAGATTTATCAGCTGCATTAGATATGTATAAATTGGATGTTGGTAAATACCCAACAACAGAACAAGGCTTAGCCGCTTTAGTCGAAAAGCCATCAGCTAGTAAGCGTTGGAATGGTCCTTATTTGCGTAAAATTAAAGTGCCTCAAGATCCTTGGATTCAAGCCTATAACTACAAGTCACCAGGTCAATATGGAAAATTTGATTTATATAGCTATGGTGCTGATGAAAAAGAAGGCGGTGAAGGCGAAGATCAGGATATAAATAGCTGGGAATAACATGTATAAACAAGCACAGGGATTTACTTTAATAGAACTAACAGTGGTACTGTTAATCGTTGTGCTTGGGTTTTCTGTCATCGGTACTAATATTTCATCAGGGAACCAATCCTCACAATTAAAAGCATTAACTAGGGATTTAGCTTCTGCGTTACGTTATGCCAGAGGGCAAGCCTTAATCTCACATGATGAAATTACCGTGGCTATTAACTTAGCTGAAAATACCTATAAAGTCTCTAATCGGGATAAGGTCTATCATTTTTCTGATGAAATTGAAGTTACGCTAGTGATTGCTCAAGATGAATTTAAGGATGAAGAAACAGGGCAACTAAGGTTTTATGCCGATGGCTCATCCAGTGGCGGCCGAATTACTATTGAGTGGGGAGAATTAGTTAATGAAATTGATGTTAATTGGTTGAGTGGAAAGGTTGATATAAGCCATGAATAATTAGGGGAACAATCATGATTATACAAGAACAAATTATTGAAGAAATTAAACAAATCCCTAATGATAAACTTGCAGAAATTTATGATGTTATTCATTATTTTCGACTTGGTTTAACTCAAGAAAAGAAAAATATGGCTATAGAGATAAAGCAACGCCCTATAAGATTAACCGAAGGGATATTTCAAATGCCTAAAAGTTTTTTTGAGCCGCTTTCTGATGAGGCACTTGATGATTTTGAAGGTAGTAAGTGAGAACCATTCTCGATATCTGTGCATTTTTATGGCTTGTAAGTGATGCTAAAGAATTGAGTGAACAAGCAATAGAACATGATCTAACACTATTAACTTCAGATCAGTTAATTATGCAATACCCCGTAAATCGACCTGCTAATGCAACATAACAGCATCAAAAAAAACCAAGGGTTCTCCCTACTAGAAATCCTAGTAGCGTTCACCATAATGGCTATTTCATTAAGTATCGTGCTAAAAATATTTTCATCAGGGGTTAATACCGCTGTTATTTCAGAAGATTATATTGTTGCTACACAAATTGCCGAATCATTAATGGCAAAAACAGGGATAGAAGAGCCTTTAATAAGTGGCCAAACTTCCGGGGTAGAAGATGATAAATATCAATGGCAGGTTAGGATAGAAAACACAGATAACCCAGAAGTAGATGGGTCAGATGTAGAGCTTATGGTAGTACAGGTTCAGGTTAAGTGGGGTAATGAACAACAAAATGGCCGAATGATTGAATTAAACACCATAAAAACTAGGCATAAGGAATAATGCTAAAAAAATATAAGTATTCAGGCTTTACCTTGATAGAAGTGATGTTAGCCATGACATTACTTAGCATCATGGTGACTTTATTATTTGCTAGTTTAAAAGTTTGTGCCGACAGCTGGAATAAAGGTGAGCTTAAAATAGCAGAAGTTAATGAAAAGGCGGTGGTTTATCAGTTTTTTAAGCGGCATTTACCCTCTATACGTCCCTTATGGGATAATTTTAGTCACGAGAATGAACGACAGTTCTCTTTTCAGGGATCGCGTGATAAATTACAGTTTGTTTCTGTCTTCCCCGCGAGTGCAAGTCGAAAAGGTTTACAGCTTTTTGAAATAAAGTTTGATAAGGGGAATGAAAGGCAAATAAAAGTCATACTCAGCCCTTTTTATCCCTCATTAGATGAACAAGAATGGAAAACTGAAGAAGTTATCTTGTTGGAACATGTCGATGCATTGAAAATAAGCTACTTTGGTAAAGAAACAATGGATAGTGATGGTGCCTGGGTAGATAGTTGGACGGGAAAAGAGCATTTGCCCCGTTTAGTGAAAATAAAAATTGAACTTAGCACACAAAGTTTTTGGCCCGAAATGGTTTTTGCTCTAAAACTATCAGCATTAAAAGCTAACTTTACGCTGGATGGAATGTAATGCTGCATTCAAAGCAAACAGGCTTGGCCATGGTGATTGTGATTTGGGTATTAAGTTTGCTGACTATCATGGCAGGAAGTTTTGCGCTGACTATGCGCAGAGAAACCACGGTTATTAGTGCAGTAAAAGATAATGCAATTGTACAAGCAATAGCAGAAATAGGTATTAGTTATGCACAACAAATGCTATTTTTGCCCGATGAAAATATGCGTTGGCGCGCTGATGGTAGTATTTATCTGTTAGATTATCACGATGCTAGGATTCGAGTTAGATTGATATCCGAGCATGGGAAAATTGATATAAATAAAGCCAATGAAGCGTTATTAGTGGCCATGATGAAATCAACAACAGTTGAGACCTCTAAACAGCAAGAAATAGTCAGTGCAATATTAGATTGGCGAGATGAGGATGAGCTTATCCATATTAATGGCGCGGAAAAACAGCAGTATGAAGAAGCCGGTTTAAGCTATTCACCTGCTAATAAAGACTTCCAATTAATAGATGAATTGCAAATGGTCTTAGGGATGGATAGTGATATTTATCAGCAACTCAAACCGCTTATTACTGTTTATTCAAAACAAGGGCAAGTTGATCTAAAGGTAGCGTCAAAAGAAGTGCTTGCAGCTATTGGAGAGCTTGATGAGGAAATACTAGATGAATATATACAGCAACGTACAGCAAGTAATACACAGCAGATAACAGCGCCTCAGTATCCACTGGTGGGTAATAGCGGTAAAAATCAGAGTGCAAGTGCAAGTGCTAATCAAGTCTATACTATTATTTCCCAGGCACAACTGTTCGATGAGTTTACATCGGGTCTAACGGTCACTATAAAAAAAGCGGAAAGTGGATCGAAAACGCCATTTCAGATATTGAATTGGCAGCAAATAGACCAAAAAAAATCATTATTTGATGATGATATGACACAATTATTAGTAACACAAAATGAACCTGAAAACTGATATCGATTTTGATTTAAAGCGTTTTTTCCAGTGGTGGGGGCGAGAGCTGTCCTATTGCTTACCAGAAAAAATTAGACAAAAACTAAGTGATAAATCTGCTTATGTATTTATATCAGTTACGGGAGAAACAATAGAGTTTGAGCAATTAATTGAGGGAGAACCTACAAAAACAACGCTCAATTTAAACGAGTCGGCTGCAGAAAAGTATCAGCAGTTAATAGCTGAACAAGGCTCATTAGAAAAAGTGCAACATATTTTAAGACTCACTGCGGAACAAGGAATTAATAAAGTTCTATATTTGCCAAAGGTTGCAAAAGATAATCTGCAACAAGTTGTCGGGTTTGAGATGGATAGAGTGACACCTTTCAGTGTTGACCAAGTTTATTATGCGGTAAAAATATTAGGGAAAGAAGAACAGGAGAAAATTAAAGTATTATTGGTACTTACACCAAAAGATATTTTAGATAGACTTTATTATCAGCTAAAACAGGCTAATATCTTAGTTTCAGTGGTTGATTATAGCGGGGCAGCTAATGATTTTGAACAAGATTTAAACCCCTATAACTTATTGCCAGAAAAAGACTGGCCAGTAAAAAGCAAAGCCACTCAAATAGCCCTTTGGGGTTTAAGCTTGTTAGCCGCATTATTAGTGGTAGTAGTCTTAATCTTGCCTATTTGGCAGCAAGGGCAGCAAGTTGAAAATTTAAGGGCTCAATTAAACAGTTTAAAAAAAGATACCCAGCTGGTTCAGTCATACCAGTTAGAAATTGATCAAATAGTTGATGAAACTGAAAGATTAATTAGCATCAAAAATAACGCCGCGTCATTAACCGAAACGATTAACTTGTTGAGCCAGCTATTACCCAATGAAACCTGGTTAACTCACTTTAAATATAATAATGAGAAAATACAAATACAAGGGCAATCGCCTACAGCATCGGCATTAATCAGTGTGCTAGAAGCTTCTCCCCTATTTAGTAATGCACGATTTGTTTCGCCTCTAACGCAGGATAAAAAAACAGGGATGGAGCGCTTCCAAATAAGTATGGGTATTAATAATAAAGAGGATGCTGAAGATGAATGAAATACCTCAACAGCGTTGGATAGCCATTGGATTATTTGGCTTAGTCATCTGCTTTATTATCTTTGTTGTTATCGTCCCCTTAGTTTCGATGGGCATAGAAAACCATGATCAGACAGAGGAGCTGAAGTTTAGATTACAAAAAGCCAAGCAAATCGTGGCAAGAAAAGATACCGTTATTGCAAATATTGAACAGATTAAAAAGAAATATCAGGCTCAACATTATTTTAGTACACGAGATACAGCAGCACTTGCCTCAGCAGACCTGCAGAAATTTATAAAATCGTCCATTTCTCAAGCAGGGGGACAGTTAACGAGTACACAAGTACTGCCACATATTAAAGATAAGGGGTTTAATCGTGTGGTGGTAAAGGTCAGAATGTCAGGTGAAATAGATGTTTTACGCAGTGTTTTGCATGAAATTGAATCATCAGCTCAGGTTATGATTATTAACCAACTTGATATTCGTCCTGTTAGAGGCAAGCGGAACCGAAAGACCCGAAAAATAGAACCCAGTAATAAAATGAATATTAATTTTCAAGTGGCTGGTTTTATGAGGGAGCGCAATGAATAATAATATCATTAAAGGCTTGATAGCAATTTGTCTATTGTTATTGCTGATGCTGTTAATTGAATGGCAAATAGGTAAGCCAGAAGACTTAGGCGCAGTGGTTCCAATCAAATCAGCAGAAAAGCAAGACTTATTGATTGAACTGCCTAAGCTGAAATTGGCAGAGCAAACAGTAGAAAGTTATTCACATATGGTCAGTAGCCCTTTATTTATTCAAGGCAGAAAGACCATAACTGAAGCGCTTGAAGAAGAAGCAACTGAAAGTGTGGGAAAAGTAGATGACTTAACGCTATTAGGGATTTACTCAGTAAAAGACAAGCAATATGCCCTTTTTAGTAAAAAGGGTAAAGACAAAACATATTTAAAAAAATTAGAGGGTGAGGAAGTTAGTGGTTGGCAGATAATAGAAATAAAACCAGATAGGGTGGTTGTAGAGCAACAAGGTAAACAAGAAACCTTATTGTTAAGAAAACCAAAGCCAAAAACTAACAAAAGAGTAAGACCAAAACCAAAAGCGCCTCGAAAAAAAGATAAAACTTAAATCCTGAGAAACAAGATGATTAACTGTAAACAAAAATTTCCTTATATTTTAGTCTTAGGCCTGTCGGTTTCTGGCTGTGAATTACTAGGGCCTGAGTTGCATGAAAAACTACCGTTAGAACCTATTAATACAACCCAAGCAATAGAGCAGAAGGATATTGTTTATCAAGAGTTAAGTAATGAAAATACAGCTGATCTCAATGCAGAACAGAGCAAAGCAGAATTATATCCTGGGACAGGACAGTTTATTTCTCAGCGTCATATCCCTAAAATGGCTAAAACTTCAGGGAAAGGGGAATACAGTTTAAACTTTGATGAAGCTGATCTAGGGGAAGTCGCCAAGGTTATATTAAGTGATATCTTGGGTGAGAATTATCTTTTAAGCCCTAAAGTAGCGGGTAAAGTGACGCTACAAACCTCAAAACCATTAAGTCGAGCAGAATTGTTACCGACATTAGATATGTTGCTGGATATTAATAATGCGGCCATGGTGTATCAAAATGGGGTATATCAAATTAAGCCTAAGGCGGATGCCATACAAAGCAGTGCTTTTTCAACTTACAATAAATATAAAAAACAAATCCCAGCGGGCTATCAAGTTAAAGTCGTCCCTATTAAAAATGTAGCGGCGGAAGAGTTAGCAGAAATAATTAAACC
>CAZMQH010000080.1:3863-9323 GCA_964568245.1 uncultured Methylomarinum sp. | reverse complement strand
CCTAATTTATGGAAGGGATACCACGACCCTGTTCGATAGCCATGCAGGGGAATAATCCGACTGGGAGGCAATGGCAGAAACATACGAAATAATGCCTGAATGCCTGGTAGTTTTGACGGCCTTCCCGTCAATAGCAGTACATCACAATTATAGAGATAAACCACTTCACATAATGATTGAATAGTTTTGCAAATTTCCAAACGATTGCCAATAAACAGCTCATGGACTTTACGCATATTCAGCAAAATAGGCACATCTAAAATATCATAGGCCAATTCATGGTTACTGGTTTCCCTACGCACGCCTTCGGCAAAGTAGTTAAATATTTCTTCCGTCGGCAAACCTGTTTCTTGCAATAATTCCCGAAAGGTGTAGCTATGCTGTTCTGTATTGCTGATAGGGTCGCTATTCTCAAAATCACCCAAAATTTTCAGTGCAACGGGGTAAAGTACCTGTAAGGTAAACTGCTGCCGATGCATCGCATTACTGACACTGACAGCCTCCGAGCCAATCAGTCTCGATAGCAGTGTTTCTGGTTCATTTAAACCTATAGCTCTAAGTGACTCTGCTATGGCTGGAATAACGAGCTGCTGGACGGTTTCAAGTACAATTTCATCGCCCGCTATTTTAAAGCCGTCACGAAAACGTTGTTCAGGCACAATATACGCGCCACTTCCCGCTGAACTGTCACCTCCTGCATCAAGTGAATAATCAGAAATAACCAGATCTGTTGTTCCACCGCCTATATCAATGGTTGCAATGGTTAACTTATTGTTTTCCTGCTGTTCTGGATTCCTGCGCATAGTGGCAAAAAACTCTTCTGGTCGGCCGCCAAAATTATTGACAATTTCTGTGTATAAATACACTGCCTGACCACAAGTAGCCTCATCCCATTGCAGTTTTATTTCGGGGAAAGGTGGCCAAGCCAGTTTTGCACCGTCGTCATCGATCGGCTCATCTTCCGGATGCCAGCCTAAAGCTTTCCATACCAACCCAACGGCTTCTTTAACCCGCTTATTATAAATTTCCCTTTCCGGTTTGGGCATTGAAGGCGGAATGGTAATAATGATATTTCTTAAATGTCGAGGCCTGCTAGCATGGCTTTGTTTTAATCGCTGTGCAGGGCTGTTCATCTGCGATAATGCCTGCGTTAATACTTCTGCTAGCATAAACATCATTAGCGAACTGCGAGAATAATTGGTATGGAAAACAGGATCATCATCCGGCAAATTATAAAGTGCTTCACCGGTAGAATTGATCAGCTGATTAAACGGTGCAGCACTAGCATAAGGCTCTCTTTCACTGCGGTCAAATGAACTGCTAAAACGCCAGCGGTGTTCAAAAGGCTCTTCATCCCAAAGGTAGCGTTTAGGGCTTGATAAACCACTGGGGCCTTCTGTACCGCGCCGGCAACTTGCTAAACGGCTAGCTTCTTTCCCTACCCTAGCATAGGTTGGCCAAACAAAGGCATCGTTGCGCCCACTTTCTACTGAACAGTTATCTTTGCCAAAATTTGCCTGTGCAAATTCCAGCCGGCTTTCAAAAGGCTCAGCATAAATATGCTGGGGTTCACTTAAGTCTCTTAGTTCCAATTCATAGCGTTTTTTCAAGCCATCACTTTCTTGCGGGTGTTCTTCAATCAAAATACCGCAGGTGCGTGAGTTGCCAACATCAAGTACCATATCCACCTGTATTGGAGGCTCTTTATTATCCGCCGAATTAAGCGTGATTTTTATTTCAGGCACAGCAGCATATTCACCGATAATGGAAAGCCAGTTTAAATAATGAGCATGATGGCTTAACGCTGTAATTTCCTGTACTACGTCTTCTGCATAAACCCCCAATTTTTCCTCGGCATTATCTACAAAAACTTCCTCCAGCCATTTATTAACCCAGATTGATTCCGTAAACCAGTGCATCTGATGTGATTGCCAAGCAAGTGCATAGGTTGACCCTGCATTAACATTGGATAGCGTAGGAGCCAAATAATCAGTTCCGTCTCTATCTGGGTAAACCGAAGTATCAATGGCAACTGTAATTCTATGGCTGCTATTTTCTGGGCTTTCACCAGGCTGAAGTTCAACAATACGCGCACGCGCCCAGTTAATAGGGCCTTCTGAGAATTCTTCTGCGGTAGATTTTTTAAAAAAAGGAATCGGCAGCCATAATTTATCAAGCAATTTTAAGGACTGATCAATAGGCATGCTCTGTGCCGGTTTTACAGGCTTTCCAGGTTTATCCGTCTCCACATATTCTTCTAGTCGCGAATCATATTTTAAGCGAATCAAAGAGCGGTTACCTTCTTTGGCTGCAAACTCGCCTGGGTTTTCTTTCCGTGGTTCTATGTTTAAACCAAAGTCCAAAAACTGAACGCCACTGTCCATAATTAATGAAACTTGTTGTTCAAACTTAGTTAGCTCAGGAATCATTATTATCCTTATATTTATAGGCTATCAAAATGTGCCTTTTTTTAAAATTTTCATGCTTTCTCGTTCCCACGCTGAGCAACAAATGCCATTATATTAAGAGCTATTGCATCTTCATTCCCGAGTGTTCTTATCAGAAATCCATAGATTGGCATATATATTCCCGATAAGAGAGCGCGGGAATTGGCGCACTATTTCTTAACTTAATGGTAGTGACTCTGAGTATGGAAACAAGAATTTACCCTTAGGAACGAGAATAGAAACCGTCGCGAAGGAAGCCATTTTGGGCATTATTTTTCGGCTTGCGCAGATTTAGTTACATCCATATTAAATTTTGCGCCATTTTTATAAGAGCCTTCGCAAACTGTCTTATTGGCAGAGTTAACCTCACATTGTACTTTTGCAGGCTGAAACGCCTTGCCATCAGGGCATTTTATTTTTCCAGTATCAGAAAAACCAAGCTTAGAATTTACCATACTGGCTTCTACTTTACCTGTACAGACCGTACCGTCATTTTTTCTAATTCTGACATTTCCTTTGCCATCTTTAAAGTCATATTCTAGATTAACAGGCCGTCCCTGTGCATCCATCAAACCTGAATTTGCCTGCCAGCTTCCATTTAAAAAATCTAACGATTTATTCCCTGCTGAATTTTTTGGAATTTCTAGCGGTTGCTGCTGAGACTGTGTACTATCAAGATCTGGCTTGTTTTCTGGAACTGGTGGTATGTTTTCTGGGTTTTCTTCCTTAGGCTCGGACGTTATTTCAGGCTGCTGTTCTAATACTTTTTCATCTAGCTCCAGTGCCTGTTCAGAAATTTCTTCTGGCGTTAGCTCCGGTAACATACCTTCTGCTATTTCTATTGAACCAGCGGATAAATTGCCGTCTATATTCCCAACACTTTGGCGGTTTCCTGTCGAAATATCAATAGAAGGGTCTATATCTAATGATGGATCAATATTAAGTGATCCATCAGGCAAGGAAATGCCACCTAAATTAATAGATGGAGGCAAAACATGACAGCTTCTCAATAGAAAAAATGATAACAGCAATAATAAAGGAAGTAATAACAGCCACCACCATAATGACCTGCGCTTAACTGGAAGTGTTTCAACAACAGTATCATGCACCGGTATAGAAACAATATCTGCTGGCTTGGGCAATTCTGGAATTCTTAGCAGTGTTAAAGGATCTATGCTTGGTGCTGAATTTATATTGACAAACCCCCAGAAGGTGAGTACTGGTTTACCATTAACCAAATAGACATGTTGGTCATCCGGAAACTGTATCACATGCTTCAATAAGCGTTTAAAAACCGTCTGTTCTTTATCTGCTGATTTTTCTTTTTTATTTTCTGTTGCTAATAATTTCTGCTGAATTTCAGCAAGCTGTTCCTTGGCAGAAATCTGTTCATCCTCTGTTGCCGATGACCAGGGAACAACTGATCCAGATTCAGGCGCATACCAGTCAAGAATATCGCCGTCCTCATTTATTTGAGGAATAGCAAAAACATTAATATTTTCAGCACCAATATTGCGTCTGATGGCCACCCGAATCTGTGTAGCCCATTTATAAACGGGGTTACCTTCTTCACCCAAAGGTGTGTAGTTTTTTAGACTGTCTGATCTTAGCAGCGAACCTGTTCCAATAGCCATTGTTTATCACATTTCTAATAGAGACTGATCGAGAATAGAATTTCTCGCGTGGCAAAGCTCTTGCCCCTCAAAACTCCAAGTATACTAAAATATAATAGCTTTATGAAAATATTCGTTTATTTCTGTATTTAAATTGATCTTTAATCAGAGGAAAGTCAAAAGCAGAGTAGCTTCACAGCCTCTAAAACCAGCCCTCCCTCCTCTATAGCTTTTCCCAATACCAGCTGTGCCGAGGCGTATGAATCAGTAGATTTATTTTCTGTTCTGCTAAAAAATCAATTAATAAAGGAACTTGTAATGGCTGCTCTCCATCATCACCTGTTTCTTGCTGACAACTAAAGCGTATAGGAGTCCCTGAACCTGTTTTAGAAATATTCAAGGCAATGGCACAACGACTGTTACTTGTTAATTTAAACGGCTTAGCCGGATAAAAACCAACTAAAGGTTCATCATATAA
Organism: uncultured Methylomarinum sp.; assembly: GCA_964568245.1. Lineage (GTDB taxonomy): Bacteria > Pseudomonadota > Gammaproteobacteria > Methylococcales > Methylomonadaceae > QPIN01. The sequence continues at coordinate 4,785 of CAZMQH010000080.1, read as the reverse complement.
AACGATTAAAACCTCCTTTTCTCCTTCATCCAATAGACCCATTGCTTCAATAAAAGCGGCTGCAATGCCTTCTTCTCCTGGAGCAACCACCGTACTTTGTACTTTGTTCTCATAGGCCATAGAAAACAAACCTGAAATAGCATTATGGACCGATAAGCTAAATGCAGTCGGCGATATCTCTTCTCCTGCTTCAATCATTTCCATCATGGCAAATGATTTGGCTAACTCACCATGGGTTGAGCTAAATACAGTAGCAATAGGTTTCTCTTTTTCAATACATGGAGCTGCCGCACAAAAAACTATTTTAGCTAAAGGGCTTAGTCGTCTTTTTAACATTTTAGGCATAAATGCTAATAACTCTACTTCAGTAGAAGTAGCGTTATCTAACGGCGGCCAAACGCTCCATTTATTAAGTATAAAATCTTGGTACATAGTTGTATAAAAGTAAATTACTAATGATGTAGAGACAAGGCATGCCTTGTCTCTACTATAGACGCATAAAAGGCTAAGAAAAAAACAATATTATTGTATTTCAATTTCAATCTAGAATACCCGTTACAACATCAGGATAAAATAGCTGCTGCCCACCCATTTTATATCCTGCAATCAATTTTTGCCCTTTTTCACTGGTGACAAAATCAATATATTTTTTAGCCATTTTATAATTAACTGTGTGATGCTTTTCAGGATTAACGGCCATTACATGATAAGGGTTAAATAAGGCTGAATCACCTTCAAACACCACTTGTAATGAGATTTTATCTGCAAAAGCTATTTGAGTCCCTCGATCAGTCAAAGTATAGCCTTGCTTATCATCAGCAATACGAAGAACAGCCCCCATCCCCTGACCTGCGGCTACATACCATAATCCCTTGGGTTGTATCTCTGCTTGCTTCCATAAAGATATTTCTTTTTTATGAGT
>CAZMQH010000080.1:1157-3763 GCA_964568245.1 uncultured Methylomarinum sp. | reverse complement strand
GGCCCATGCTGATGAGCTCAGCATAAGACCAATCATAAAGACAGTTACAATTTGTTTAATTTTTTTCATACTCGTTATCAAAATGGCCATTATCCACTCACTTGAAGTAAACTAGATTCTTCACCATACTCTCCCAATATTACACTCATATCATTTTAAGCAATTGCTTCACTGAAACAAAAAACCTTTGCCTAACACTACTCCCTGCCTTTTCTGTATAGGTTTTACTTAAATACAAATCCACCCCACAGACTTTCGGGATAACAGAGCAACGCCCATGAAAACTATATTTATCCCCTTCTACTTGGTAGGTTAATGGTATATATTGATCATCTATAATATTCCCAACCACTACAAACTCAATCCGCTGGTCAAACATTTCATAAAACAGGCTATCAGAAACAATTTTCAATTCTGCTAGTAATACAGGTTCTTCATTTGCTGTTTTACCAAAAATTTTACAGCGACATTGCTCTAAATCATCTAATAACAACTTAGATAAAATTTTTGCCGTCACTTGTCCCCGTTGCTTTTCCGTTAAAGAATCTAAACCTTGCTCTTGTCTCATATTAATATTTGCTTATTTAACAATACTTAAAAATCAAAAACATAATTCAGCTACATCTAGCAATAAAACCCAATTCGTTCTAAAATGTACGGCCAAATTACATGTTTATTCTGGACCATACCTATCTTGGACAACCCATTAATGACTGATTATAAACTAACTCACCTGAAACAGCTTGAAGCGGAAAGTATTCATATTATTCGTGAAGTGGCTGCTGAATTTGATAACCCAGTAATGCTTTATTCTGTTGGTAAAGATTCCGCCGTTATGCTTCATTTAACCATGAAAGCATTTTATCCTGGAAAACCACCATTCCCGATGCTGCATGTGGATACCACATGGAAATTTAAGGAAATGATTGCATTCAGAGATAATTTGATCAATGAATTAGGTTTAGACATTATTGTCCATAAAAACCAGGAAGGTATTGCCCAAGGCATCGGTCCTTTTACTCATGGTAGTAAAAAACATACAGACGTCATGAAAACTGACGGCTTAAAACAAGCCTTGAACAAGCATCAATTTGATGCTGCTTTTGGAGGCGCTCGAAGAGATGAAGAAAAATCCCGCGCTAAAGAACGAGTCTATTCATTTAGAGACAAAAACCATCGTTGGGATCCTAAAAACCAACGTCCTGAGTTATGGAATATCTACAATGGTAAGTTAGATAAAGGTGAAAGCATCCGTGTTTTCCCATTATCAAACTGGACTGAACTTGATATCTGGCAATATATCCATTTAGAAAGCATCCCCATCGTACCGCTTTACTTTGCTAAAAAACGTCCTGTTGTTGAAAGAGATGGCATGCTAATTATGGTAGATGATGACCGTATGCCTATCGGCCCGAATGAAAAAATTGAAATGAAAATGGTTCGTTTTAGAACATTAGGCTGCTACCCATTAACGGGTGCAGTTGAGTCAACTGCAACGACTTTACCTGAAATCATCCAGGAAATGTTGTTAACCACCACCTCTGAGCGCCAAGGCCGCTTGATTGACCATGATTCATCTGGCTCTATGGAACAGAAAAAACGCGAAGGGTATTTTTAAGAGCCGGTGAAAGTTACAAGGCTAAAGGAAGAGCATGCGACGCTTTGAAGATTTAGAAGTATGGAAGCGATCTTCTCGACTTTGTGTTTCTGTTTATAAAGAACTTGCTTGCTGCAAGGACTATGGTTTTAAGGATCAAATTACACGGTGTAGCTTATCGATTCCTAGCAATATTGCTGAGGGATACGAAAGAGCTACTGATAAAGATAGTAATCGGTTTTTTTATTACTCCAAAGGTTCTTGTGGTGAATTACGAACTCAAATATACATAGGTATTGAAATTGGTTATATAAAGAAAGATATAGGTCTTCAATGGAAAAATGAAGTAGAGCAGTTATCAAAAATGCTATCTGCCCTCATTAAATCAAGAAGCTCTTAACCTTTCGCCTTTAGCCTTGCACCTTTAGCCTAAATTTTTTTAAAGGAAAAATTTTCCAATGTCCCACCAATCAGATTTAATTAGTACAGATATTGATGCCTACTTAGCTCAACATGAGCAAAAAGAGCTGATGCGTTTTTTAACTTGCGGTAATGTTGATGACGGTAAAAGTACCTTAATCGGTCGTTTGTTGCATGATTCAAAAATGATCTATGAAGATCAATTAGCTGCTGTTCAAGCGGATAGCGTTAAATCCGGCACTACGGGTGCGGGGAAAATTGATTTAGCTTTATTAGTTGATGGTCTACAAGCTGAACGAGAACAAGGTATTACTATTGATGTGGCTTACCGCTATTTTTCCACATCAACTCGTAAATTTATCATTGCTGACACTCCAGGGCACGAGCAATATACTCGTAATATGGCAACTGGGGCTTCCACCTGTGATTTAGCTATTATTCTGATTGATGCGCGTTATGGAGTGCAAACTCAAACTAAACGTCATAGTTTTATCACCTCTATATTAGGTATAAAACAAATTATTGTTGCGGTTAATAAAATGGATTTGATGGATTATAGTGAAGACACCTATAACAAAATCAAACAAGA
>CAZMQH010000080.1:0-1057 GCA_964568245.1 uncultured Methylomarinum sp. | reverse complement strand
CTTAATGAAATTGCTTCTTGTACTGTTTCTGTTAATGCCCCTGTCGTTTTTGATACCTACAAAGACAATAAAGGGACTGGCGCATTTATTATCATTGACCGTTTAAGCAACGTCACGGTTGGTGCAGGCATGATTACTGGCAAGGCCGATAATGAAGACTTAAGTCACGTTTCTGCTGATGAGCGTGCGGCTAGATTTAGCCAAAAAGCGACAGCTATTAACTTAACAGGTAAAAATAGCCAAGACATTGCTTATCAATTAGAAAGAAAATTATTTGATACAGGCCATTCAACCACTGTATTAGAGCAAACTGATGGCAGCGATCTATTAATTGCAGCGGTTAAAAATGCAGGCTTAATTTGCTTTTTAGTCAATAGTAACTCTAAGGCTGATACGTCTTTTGATTGTGACAAGCTATCTATTAATGATATTTTTAGCTCACTTAAAGATCAGAATATTATTTACTAACGCCTAAAGTAGAGACAAGGCATGCCTTGTCTCTACAGCCCAGAGAGCTAATACTGCCAGAACTTAGGGGACAATTAATACCAATACCCTTTGGAAAGGACTTCAAAAACATTCCATCTAACAAAACAATGAATGACTTTCAAAATGAATGGGCAATAATCCACAACGATATTGAAAAGTACGAGCGTTTCTCGCTAATAATCAAACTTTTTAGTATCTTAATCTGCACTCTATCCATTGCTTTATCTATCAATTCATTTGTCACTATTTTTCTAATTCTTGTTTTATGGCTACAAGAAGGCATTTGGAAAACATTCCAACAACGTCTAGCCACAAGAATTTTTCTGATAGAAAACAATATCAAAAACAAAACAGATAAAAATGCATTTCAGCTCTACTCAGAATGGCAAAATAATCGTTTAGGCGCTGTAAAACTGATAACAGAATATATATCCAACTCTGTTAAACCAACCGTTGCTTATCCTTATATTTTACTGGTTATAATGCTGGTAATTGTTAGTTTATAAAAAATAGCCTAAAGGAGATGGAAATAATTAATTTCCCAATCATTTGGTGTAGTAGAGACAAG
>CAZMQH010000079.1:0-9361 GCA_964568245.1 uncultured Methylomarinum sp. | reverse complement strand
TTTGCTCTAATCATTTATAAATAGAAAGACAGATGCAAAATATCAATAGATATTTGCATTTGATTCTAAGGAACGTGTATGGAATAACTTCGGGAAGTTATAACACAGGATTTTGTTTCAGAAGGAATGGTCTCATGAGGCGCATAGTTATTCTATGCAACGAATGAGATCATTCCTTCTGGAGTAAAAATACCTGTTAGAAATCGGGAAGTTGTTTCATGCACGTTCCCAAGTATAGATTAGCTGGTGTTAAATTGTGGAATACCAACGTGATGAAGTTGGCAGAATAACGAATACAAGACGAGGTGTGGGAGGAGGTAAATATTCAAAGAATATTACCTTATATTTTGTATTCCTTTTTTTTAATTTAAGGTATAACTCAATGTTCCAGTTTTTAATTGTTGCTTTTGTGAAGTGCTAGTTCCCACGCGCTGCGTGGGAATTAAGATGCGACGCGCCTGCGTCATTTATTGGGTAAGAAATGCTGTTGTTATTCTTGTTGATGCTCTACGCTAGCGCGTATAAAAATAGGCTCCCACGCAGCGCGTGGGAGCCAGTTGTTAGCCATTCCCCTCTAGTTTTCAGTATATCTGAATTCAAGTCAAAAAAACTGGAACATTGAGTATAAAGAATCTAGTCGATTGAAGATGATCTGTTCGACAAACACCTCTTGATTTTAAGGAGTTTTATTTAAGAGTGGGGAGGTTATTTATAAAATTCAGCTAGGTAAACGGATTCTTATACACGTATATCATTATATTGTAATATTGATGCATTGGTAGCTCTGGATCATGTGTTAATTATAACAATGACAAAAGGTTCTAAAAATAGCTGAAGGAAATAAAGGTTTAAACACAAAAGTCCTTATAGCGGTAGTATTTGGTTTTTTTCTCTGGGAATGGTTGCTAAGGAACGTGCACGAAATAACTTGAGCAACTAACTTGTCTTTTTGTCCGTCTTCCGCGATGTATAAATAGTTGCGTAGCTTACAATGACTCTATAAATCAGGCTGAGTCAAGTTGTGAAATACTAGAGAAATGAAGTTGTCGGGCTTATCATTAAAACATTGAAACCGAGTTAAACTGGCATGATCAAGTTGTAGATTGAATATTTTATCTGCTGGCAGGTTTAGAAATAGATTAAATAAACAACGGATAACTCCAGCATGACTTACTACCAAAACATGCTTTCCTGCATGTTCTTTTAACAAGCTTTCCCACGCTTGATTTAGGCGAGAAATGAAATCTGCTAAATTTTCTGCATTGTTAGGCGTGTTGTGAATAGGGTCTTGGTAAAACAACAGGAGTTCTTCAGAATTAATTTGCTCAGCTGTTTTCCCCTCCCAATCACCGAAATAAATTTCTTGCCAGTTGGGTTCAATAAATAAAGCTGTGTTGCTTTGATTTTTGAGTTGCTGAGCAAACTCGGCGCACCGTAAAAGAGGGGAGCTAATAATAACCTCCCATTCTCGGCCAGCAACTGCATGCCTCATTTGTTGCCAGCCCGTATCTGTTAAACGGTCATCTGTACTGCCTCGGTAGTATGCCCCGCCTTGTACTTCACCGTGTCGTAAAAAATCGACGGTCGTTAGCACTTGGTTTTTATTAAGCAAGTTCTAAGCGGGCAGAGATAATTGCTTTTCTAACGGTATCAGGCGCTGTACCACCAATATGTTTTCTAGCAGCAACTGAGCCTTCAAGTTTTAAAATATCAAAAACATCTTCTGTTATTTCACCAGAGAATTGTTGTAATTCAGCTAATGAAATTTCAGATAAATCTCGTTTGCTATCAACACCTAGGCGAACCGCCAAACCAACTACTTCATGGGCATCACGAAATGCCATGCCTTTGCGAACCAAGTAATCCGCTAGATCTGTTGCCGTTGCAAAACCTTGTTTAGCAGCTTTATACATGTTTTCTTTTTTTGCTGTTAAATGAGGCACCATATCTGCAAAAGCACGTAAAGAATTAATCAGAGTATCAGCTGTATCAAACAGAGGCTCTTTATCTTCTTGATTGTCTTTATTGTATGCAAGAGGCTGTCCTTTCATTAACATCAGTAAAGAAACCAAATGACCGGTAACGCGGCCTGATTTTCCACGAACTAACTCAGGAACATCAGGATTTTTCTTTTGCGGCATGATGGATGATCCGGTGCAAAATGCATCAGGAATATCAATAAAATCAAACTGAGCACTTGCCCATAACACTAGTTCTTCAGAAAATCGTGATAAATGCATCATGATTAAACTGCCTGCCGCTGTAAACTCAATAGCAAAATCTCGGTCACTGACTGAATCTAAAGAGTTGTTAGATGGACGGGAGAAGCCTAATAATTCCGCTGTCATATGTCTATCAATAGGGTAACTAGTTCCTGCTAAAGCTGCTGCACCTAATGGCATAATGTTGATACGTTTACAGCAATCTTGAAGACGATCTTTATCTCTAGCAAGCATTTCATACCAAGCCATTAAATGATGACCAAAAGTAACGGGTTGAGCAACTTGCAAATGAGTAAAGCCTGGCATGATGGTATCAGCTTCTTTTTCTGCTAAATCAATAATGGCTGTTTGTAAGCGTGTTAATTGAGCATCAATAACAACGATTTCTTTGCGTAAATAAAGGCGAATATCGGTTGCAACCTGATCATTTCTAGAGCGCCCAGTATGCAGTTTCTTGCCCGCAATGCCAATTAAAGCAGTTAACCGAGCCTCGATGTTCATATGCACATCTTCTTGCTGAATTGACCATTTAAACTCGCCTTGCTCAATTTCTTTGGCAATAGTGGCCAAGCCATTAATAATATCTTCACGTTCAGTTTCAGTCAGAATACCTATTTTGCATAACATCTTGGCATGGGCAAGCGAGCCTTCGATATCTTGCATTGCCATCCGTTGGTCAAAATCAACGGATGCGGTAAAAATCTCAACAAAAGCATCGGTTGCTTGAGCAAAACGTGCGCTGGAAAGTTTGTCTGTATTAACGGTGGCCATGAATATGTTTTTAGTAAGGGTAAATGAAAACGCCTTTCTCTTTGGCGGAAGGGTGATTTATCAAACAAAAATCACTCAATCTCTTAGGTTTAAAGAGAGCGTTAGCTATTCAAAAATAATTAAGTATACCGCTAAATACAGGATCTGATACTTTATCTATATAAAAAGGCGACTAAATAATTTCGAATCTTAAGCCTAAAAGATTACAATAGGACGTTTATTTAAAAGATGTTTAGGATTTGTTTTGGCAAAAAAAATAATTCGTATCGCAACCCGTAAAAGTCCTTTAGCATTGTGGCAAGCAGAGCATGTTGCTGAAAGGTTGGAAAAGGCTTTTCCAGAACTGAAAACTGAGTTGGTTAAAATGGTGACGAAGGGTGATAAAATTCTAGATGCACCTTTAGCTAAAATCGGTGGAAAGGGGCTTTTTGTTAAAGAATTGGAGCAAGGTATACTTGATGGCTCTGCTGATATTGCAGTGCATTCAATGAAGGATGTGCCTGTTGAATTTCCTGAAGGCTTACATTTGTCTGCTATTTTGAATAGAGAAGACCCAACGGATGCTTTTGTTTCCAACAAGTATAAGTCATTAGATGATTTGCCTGAGAATGCAAAAGTGGGTACCTCAAGTTTACGTCGGCAGTGTCAAATTAAAGAACGATTTCCTGATGTGGAAATTTTATCGCTAAGGGGGAATGTCAATACACGCTTAGCAAAGTTAGATGCGGGTGAGTATGATGCGATTATTTTAGCTTCAGCAGGTTTGAAACGCTTAGGAATGAGCGATAGAATTACACAATGTTTGGATGTAGGAATTAGCTTGCCTGCCATTGGGCAAGGTGCTGTGGGTGTTGAGTGTAGAATTGATGATCAAGAAATTAATGATTATTTAAAAGTGTTACAGGATGAACAAACCACTATGCGTATTTTAGCCGAACGAGCAATGAATGAGCGTTTAAGGGGGGGGTGTCAGGTTCCCATTGCAGGCTTTGCTGAAATACAGGGTGATCAATTATTTATGCGAGGACTGGTAGGATCTCCAGACGGCACTCTATTATATAGGGCAGAAAGAACAGGTTCTTTTGCTCAGGCTAAACAAATAGGCATTGAGATTGCTGAAGATTTGTTGGCGCAAGGTGCTGATAAAATTTTGAAAGACTTGTATTAGTGAGTGAAAACATAAAAAGATATAATGTTTTAGTCACTCGTCCTGCTCATCAAGCGGATACTTTATGTGGATTGATAGAGCAACAAGGCTGGCAGGCTATTCGATTTCCAACACTTGATATTATTGCTGTCGAGAATTGTAAGGTTAGACTGCAATTAGAAGTGTTAAATAAATGGGATTGGCTTATTTTTATTAGTACTAATGCAGTAAATTTTGCACTGGTAGCGAATAATGGCAAAATAGATACTTTTAAACAAAGTGCTATTGCAGCAGTAGGTAAGGCAACTGAAAAAGCATTGCTTTCTGCTGGGTTAAAGGTTGATTTGCTTCCTGAAACTCATTTTAATACGGAAGGGTTGCTAGCAACGGATGCCATGCAGCAAGCAAAAGGAAAAAAGTGTTTAATTGTTCGAGGTGTGGGTGGAAGAGAAGCCTTGGCTAATAGTTTGCGAGAAAGAGGGGCAATAGTTGAATATATGGAAGTTTATAGAAGATGTATTCCTAAAGAGAATCACTCTTATGTTGTAGATATGTTTATCCAACATAAGGTTCATGCTATTACCATTACCAGTAGTGATGCATTAAAAAATTTAATGATGATGATTGGCTCGGAGTTAGCTGATGAGTTAATGATGGTACCTTTGATTGTAATAAGTAATAGAATAAAGCAACTTGCTGAGAAAATTGGATTTAAAATGATTGCCGTAACAGAAAATCCAAGTGATGTGGCAATGATTAAGACAGTGGAAGAAATGGGCTGCTAAGCTCAAAAAACTAATTAATGGGGAACACAGTGGCTGAAGAATTAAAACAAGAAAAACCGCAGGAAACACCGGCTCAGACTGACGCTCAGCCTATGGTTGCGACACAAAAAAAATCCTACGGGGGTATTATCTTTGGTGTTATTAACTTTATTCTTATCTTGCTACTAGTAGGAGGCGGCTTTTATTTATCATCAGAAATAAAAGATAAGCAACAAGCGCAAGGGAACGATATTAATGAAGGAGATATGAGAGATATTGAGGTAAGTAAGCAGTTTAATTCTTTTCAATCTCAGTTAGGTACAATGAATTCGCAGATTGCGACTTTTAATGCAGAGCTTACAGGAAAAGACAATCACTTTACTAAAACCTTAGCTGACTTTTCACAATTGCATTCAGAAAAACTGGCCAATACACAGAAAAATTTATCAGCAGAAATTACCCAATTAAAGCGCCAGTTGGGTAAAACACGGGGTGATTGGTTAGTGGCCGATGCTGAATATTTATTGAGTATTGCGAATCAACGTTTACACTTAATGGGTGATGTTAATACTACAAAGATGGCACTTGAAGCAGCAGATCAAAGGTTGAGAGAGAGTGGAGATACGGCAGCTTTTAAAGTACGTGAACAGATAGTTAAAGAAATTTCTAGCTTAGAAAGCGTGAATACGCCTGATATTGTAGGGATTTATTCTTTGGTTCAACTTTTAAAGGATAAAGTTAATACACTTGCGGTTCTTTTACCTTATGCGGGTAAGCCGGTTACTGAATCAAAACAAGTGCATGATCATGAGCAAGCACAACAAGCTGATCACGGTATTTTAAATTCAGTATTACATTTATTAGAAGGTTATGTCACGGTTAAGCACTCTGACCAACCAGTGACAGAAATTATAACGGTAGAAGATGCTGAATTTATTAAGCAGCAACTTAATGTAAAGCTAGAAATGATTAAAATTTCTTTAGTGCAACAGAATGATTCTTTATTCCAAACCAATATTTCCGATGCTATACATTGGGTCAAAACTAATTTTACTAAAAACAAGAACTCAGGCAGTGTTTTATCTGAGTTAAAACAGTTAAGTAAAATACAGCTCCGCACGCAGTTCCCAGATATAAGCCAGTCATTGAAAATGCTGAAGGATATTACTAAGTTGCGTATAGAAACGGATAAGGCTCAAATAAGCCCTGTAAGAACGTCGGTAGTGAAGTCGATCAAAAAGGAAGTAATAAAAAAACCTTTAGTCAAAGAGACGATAAAGCTTGCTATACCAACAGCAGAAAATAAACCTGTTGAAACAATTGCCCAGTAAGCAGAGGAGAATACGGTGAAAAATATAATTTATTTTTTAGGGGCTCTTAGTATCGCAGTAGCGTCCGCTTTCTTAATTCAAGGTTGGTTGTCAGGTTATGATGATCCTGGCTATGTATTGATTGGGTTAGGACACTGGTCGTTAGAAACATCAGTTATGGTGTTTGCAGTTGCACAGATTATTGCTTTCTTTTTCCTTTATATATTCTTTAGGTTACTGGGGGTTTTAGTTCGTTTACCAGCTAAAATAAAGCATAAAGGTAAGAATATTAAGTTTAATCGGTCTCAAGAGGCATTAATTTCTGGATTGGTGGATTCTGCTGAAGGTAATTGGGAAAAGGCTGAAAAGATACTGATTAAACATGCTTCAAACAGTGGAGCACCTTTGTTACATTATTTAACAGCAGCCAGAGCCGCTCAATCACGTGGTGCGATAGAAAAAAGAGATGAATACCTTAGAAAAGCGACTGAGCAATCGGGTGAAACAGATATTGCAGTAGGATTAACTCAGGCAGAGTTGCATTTATCTGCAAACCAATTTGATCAGGCTTTAGAAACATTAACAAAATTACATTCTATAGATTCTGGGCATGCTAGTGTTTTAAAATTACTGCACCAGACTTATCGGAGTGTGGGCGACTGGGATGGGTTGCGTAAATTAATTCCATCATTGCACCAGAATAAAGTGTTGATGGAAGCTGAAGTGAAATTGCTGGAAACTGAAACCTTTAGTAGCTTATTAAAGCAAGCTGCTGATGAAGGAAGTGCTGAAAAGATTCAGACATTATGGACCAGTATTCCTGAACATATTCAGGCACTTCAAGGTATTGTCACTATTTATTATGCGGCGATGATAGAAGTAGGTGCAGGCGATAAAATTGAAGATGCATTGGCCAAAACAATTGTAAAACACTGGGATGAAACCTTATTGGTTTTATTTGCCAATGTGCAAACGCAAGATAGCGAGAAACAACTACAAACAGCAGAGCAATGGTTAGCAATACATTCAGGTAATGCCGTGTTGTTAAGGGTATTAGGCAAGATTTGTATAAAAGGTAAGCAAATGTTGAAAGCAGAGCAATATCTAACAAAGAGTGTAGGTATTGAGCCAACGGTTGCTGCGTATCAAATGTTAGGTGATGTGCTTAGAGAAAAAGGGGATAAGGATAAAGCCTCGGATAGTTATAGAAAAGGCTTGGAATTAGCTTCTAGTGAAGTAGTTAGTTGGGTTGAGAGGATTGTGGGGTAGGAAGGGGAATCTGAGGATAAGGTAGGGTTATTCTAAAATAAGATAGATATAATAGTAATAGGTTAAAGGGTAATATTTAAAAACACCTGTTGATCTCTTTAGAGCAGGCCCAGCGAATAAACCAAAATGTGATTATATTAGGACAATGCCTCCCAGAACTGAAGACCAACGATTTGATATAAAAATTGACCCAGTTACAAATAAAGTTAAGCATAAAACTGGAGGGTTAAGTTTGTTTGATAAATCTGATCATGAGTTTAGTTCAAATTGGTGGGTTATTCCAGCAGGTACAGACTTACCTGACGATTTTGAAGTTTCAAAGGATCTTACAAATGGTAAGTTTGAAGGCCACTATACCATTAGGGCTTTAAAAGATATTGATTTGGATGGGTGGAAAAAAACTTTAAAAGAGTGGGCTGAAGACGAGGCAATACTCGAAGTGGAATATTTTAATAATAGTCTTACGGTGAAGGAGGGCTAAAATGTTTGGAACAATGGAGCTTAGACTTATCAGGTATTCAGTAAAAAAAACGATGGATACCCTAAAAAAGAGACTACATATTCTTGATCCTGATAGTGATGATGCTATTGAAATAGCAAATGATTTGATGTTGTATAAAATTATTTTAAAAAAAATTTCTGATGATCAAGATGTTTAATAATCACAACTAGAATAAGTTGACGATCCCGTTTGTGAGGCAGAGTTTAATGGATCGAAGAAAATATAATGACTTGCTACCGTACTTCCTGATAAAACTATTCCCGAAGTACTCCCTCCGCCCGCTCCATCAGCAAGAATATCTACATTTATATCTGATGTAATCGCTATATTTTGTCCTTCGTCGAAACCATACAAGTTTAAGGTCTGAAATGTATCAGCTCCAACTGTATTATCTGGGGGTAGATTCGGTGAATGGTAACGATAATTTAACGAAAGATCCTCCTCCAGAGCTCACATTTCCAGAAATAATAGTGGCTGAAGCTTGTGAACTCATGATCAGAGCTGCGATAGAAATAAGGGACGATAGATAAGGTTTCATTTTGGGCCTTGTTTTTGGTTTAAGTAGGTAGTATATAATCAAGCAAGAACAGAGCCAAAATGTAGATTGTTGATTTATAAGGATGAAGATAAAGGTGTGTTTATTTTATGTAAAATAAATTGACACTATTAAAAATTGAAGGGCATTATACTCAATTTAAAAAATTACTCTTCAAGCTTTGACAGTCTTTTTTCTAAATCTTTAAACTTCTTAAATAACGCTGGTAATTTGCTTAAGGCAGCCAATTCACGCCAAGCTACTTTTTTATCTTTAGCGGGACTTCCAAATACTTGAGCTCCAGGCTTTATATCACTTGCAACCCCCGTTCTAGCCATCACAACGGCTTGCTTTCCAATGGTGACATGATCAGCAACACCTGAACTACCCGCTAATACTGCGCCATCTTCAATAGTACAAGAACCTGAAACACCTGATTGACCACAAATAATGACATTTCGGCCTACGGTATTGTTATGTCCAATTTGAACTAAGTTATCAATCTTACTTCCCTTACCAATCGTGGTGGAGCCTAAAGCGCCTCGATCAATACAGGTATTTGCACCAATTTCAACATGATCAGCAATCACTACATTACCTACATGCGGTACTTTAATATGTTGGTTATCACGATATTTATAACCAAAACCATCGGCAGCAATAATAGCACCCGAGTGGATAGTAACATTGTTGCCAATCACCGTATTATCGTAAATAACAACATTAGGATAAATACGACAATTTTTTCCGATAGACACATTGCGACCAATATTTACACTGGCGAGAATTTCGGTTTCATCACCAATGCTTGATTGTGCATCAATGGTAGAAAAAGCACCTA
>CAZMQH010000078.1:0-9537 GCA_964568245.1 uncultured Methylomarinum sp. | reverse complement strand
CAGAAACAAAAATCCTACGCAATATGGGTATATTCATTACTTGCAAGTCCCTAATGAGGTGAAAAGCAATAATTATTATGCGGAGGCCGCATTACACTGCGTAATGCGATTATAAAAGATAGAGATGTGTGTTTTTTTATTTTAAAACTAGGCTACAGAGATCATCTTCAAGCTCAATTCTTTTAGCTAAATCTTCCCCTAGAGCTGACAGGTCAGCTTCTAAACCCTCTACATTAAAATTACTTTGACTATCATCGTATTTATCATTAAATGAAATAACTGCTTCTGTTGTTCTTGAAAACTCAGGATAAATATTTTTGGCGGCAGTAAGCACTTTTTCTCTGCGTTCTGTCCCAGATAAAAGATATTCATAAATACCAAAGTGACCTAGAGAAACATAATCAACTAATAACTGAGAAAATTTGGTCAAAGCGAAATGGGTTTCTGATGAAGCTGAAAAGGGTTTTAAGTCGGCTACTTCACAGTATAAAGACCAGACTTGACGCCTTTCTTTCTGTAGTTCTGACACTAAGTGTTGATTATGTTGACGTCTATCTGGGGTTTCTTGCATAACTGCCGACATAAGCGACTCCTTTATTTTGTTAGTGTATTTAATTTAAGTTATTTATTAATAAAATTCAACAATTATTTAAAATATAAGGGTTTTATATGTGTTTTATTTCTATTATTATCCCTACCTTTAATCGGTCAGCTCTCTTAAAAAGAGCATTAGAGACGGTGTATAAACAGACCATTTCAAATTATGAAGTGATTGTTATTGACGATGGGTCTAGCGATGATACTGAGGAAATGATGCAGGCAGAGTTCCCCTCTGCTCGGTATTATTATCAATCAAATACGGGTGTCAGTAGTGCAAGAAATAAGGGCTTGGAATTAGCAGTAGGCGAGTGGATTGCTTTTCTTGATTCTGATGATGAGTGGCTACCGGAGAAACTAGACAAGCAATTTGCATTGCTAAAATTAAACCCGACAGAAAAAATTTGCCACACGGAAGAAATCTGGGTGAGAAATGGTGTTCGTGTTAATCAGATGAAAAAACACCGAAAAACAGGAGGCTGGATTTTTCCGCAGTGTTTGCCTTTATGCGCTATGTCTCCGTCATCAATTGTTATTCATCGATCTATATTTGATGATGTTGGTGGTTTTGATGCAGGGCTTCCAGCTTGTGAAGACTATGACTTATGGTTGCGCATTACTGCAAAATACCCTGTACTGTACATCGAAGAACCTCAAATCATAAAATATGGCGGACATGAGGATCAATTATCACAAAAACATTGGGGAATGGATCGCTATAGAATTAAAGCCTTACAAAAAGTCCTTTCTGAAGATATCTTAGACCCTGAAAATAGACAGCAGGCAATTGCAATGTTATTAAAGAAAAGTAAAATTTTTCAACAAGGTGCATTAAAGCGAGGAAAAACCGAGGATGCTCAGCATTATCAACAGATAATTGATTTGTACTGCGTAATATAGAAAATATGACAAAAAACCGAATTAAATTAAATGCCCCTCAATTATTTGTTTTTACTGCATTGGAATGTGAAGCGAAAACATTAATCAATCATTTTAAATTGAAAAAAGATAATACTTCGCACCCTTTTTCAATTTATGGCAACGATGAAATTATTTTAACTGTGACGGGAGTGGGTAAGGTTGCTATGGCTGGTGGTGTTGCATATGTCTTAGCTCGGTTTCCTGATGCGAAAACCCCAATATTAATTAATGTTGGTATTGCTGGACATAAGACACAAGCGATAGGGGATTTATTAATTGCATCCAAGGTGTCTGATGCAGAGTCTCGGAAAGTGTTTTATCCTCAATTAATCGGTGCTAATTGGCCAGAGAGTAGTGAAATTAAATCAACGGCGCTACCCAATACGGATTATGTCGATAACTGCTTAAATGATATGGAAGCCTCTGCCTTTTATGAAATAGCCGTCAAATTTAGTAGTAGCGAGCTTATTCATTGCTTAAAAGTTGTTTCAGACAATGAGCAGTTCTCAATTGAAGGTATTAACGCAAAAATAGTGGCTAATTGGGTAAGTAATCAGCTTGAAAGTATTGAAAAAATATTTAATCATTTGCAACAGTTACGAGAATTAATTGTACCTATTGAATCCACTGAATATAAAACCATCATTGATAAGTGGCATTTTTCAGTGAGTGGAAAGGTGAAACTAAGATCTTTGCTAAGGCGTTGGGATGCTTTGTCGTCAAATGATTGGTTAAAACATAACTCTGTTGATTTCGTGACGGGGAAGGAAGTCTTGCATCAATTAACTCTTGATATTGAACGTTTGGATATTAATTTATAAAGTTACGAAATAATTTCTATAAAATACTGAAAATTTTTTATTTTTTTGAATTACCTTAATTTATATACTAATAGCCTTAAAAAAACGCGCATTTTTGTTGTTAATGCGATATAGTAGGCGAGCCTGCGTTGGCCCAAGCTGGTTTTCTAGAATATCCTGTTATTAGCACGATCTCTGAATCCTTAACAATGTCATCGACACGCGTTTTATTTTTATTTACATTTTGAGGATTTCAAAAAATGGCAACTGGTACAGTTAAATGGTTCAACGAATCTAAAGGTTTTGGTTTTATTTCTCCTAACGAAGGTGGTGAAGATGTATTCGTACATTTCAGAGCTATCTTAGGTGACGGTTTTAAAACATTGGCTGAAGGCCAAACTGTTGTATATGAAGTTGAAAATGGCCCTAAAGGTCTACAAGCAGCACAAGTTCAGCCTCAGTAATAAGCAGTTTACACTGATTATTAAAAAAAGCCTCATTTTTAAGTGGGGCTTTTTTTTGCCTGAAATTTAGGGGTAGGTAATAAAAAGAGAAGCAACTCAGTATATTTTGTCATTCCGACCAGCGGAAGAAATCTTGTTCTGTTGAAGAAGGCAAGATCTCTCGGCAATTGCTCCTGCGTTGTTCTACTACACACCATTCATGGTGTTATGCATTGCTCTACCTCTTGCGTCCTACAGTAGTCCTATCGTTGAGATGACAAAACGCTGGTCGAAAGGGCAGAAAAATCAATTGCTTTTATAAAATACGCTGAGTAGTTACTTAGGAACTTACAAGCAGAAACAAAAATCCTATGCAATATGGGTATATTCATTACTTGCAAGTCCCTAAAAAAATATTCAGCGAGTTTTTTGATCAAGAGTGCAAAAACAAGTTTTTGCACTCTTTGGAAGTGGTTGGTTTAACCTCAAAAACTAATTAACGGCTTTCTGTTAAATAAAGCCATTTTTAGTAATGGCAGTAATAAAAATGGCAATAAAACAAGTGATAGCGGCAATAAAACCAACCCAGCGATTAATTCCCTTTAAACGCATAGCCATCACACCAAAGCCAATATAACCCAGTAAAAGGGTTAATTTTGAGGTAATCCAGCCAAACTCACCATCTAACCAGTTTCCTTGAAAAACTAAGGTGATACCGCTGATAAGTAAAAGGGTGTCGATAACATGTGGGGCAATTTTAATTAGCTTGTTCTGTAAAAGTGAAGGTTTATATACAGAAAGAGCCATTCGGCCTGTAAAGCTAATAAAAGATGAGAATATAAAAACAAGATGGATTAGTTTGATCATGTCTTCTGTTGGAATGTAGTTAAATAAAAAATAGAGAGATAAGTTTCTATTTGATTATATCAACAGAGTAGAGATAGCATGAAGCTGAATATTGTTTTTACCCATGCTGTGTATGGGGATTAAGTACCTATGGATAATTAATTTAACTAATTTTTACGCCGGTTTTTTTTCATATTCAAGGCGTATAAATAGGCGCATAACTAGCTACGCAACTATTTATACAACGATAAAGATGAGAAAAAAAACAAGTCAAATGTTAAATTAATTGTTCATAGGTACTTAGAATACATATCAAGTTTTAATTGATAGGCTACCAGCTTAATCCAAGTGTCATAAAAAGGATGACGAGGGAAAGTGTGGCTGCATTTTGAAAAATTTCATCCCAATCATAATTAGAATGCTCATTCATTAGATCATCAATTCTATTGTGAATTTGGTCTTGCATGGGGGTAGGTGATTGCATGGTTTTTCCTCATTTATTATTTTATTTATAACTTCTCATTTGTCCGACTAAAACACCTTGTATTTCAACTTGGTGAGGTGCAAAGTGCAGGGGCTGCATGTCTTTATTAGCAGGAATTAATATGGTTTCCTTAGGGGTTTGTTCAATATACTTTAGCGTTGCATCGTAATTGTCGATTAACGCGACTACCACTTGACCATTTTTGGCATGGTTTTGTTTTTCAATAACGACCCAGTCGCCATCAAAAATCCCCATATCTATCATTGATTCCCCTTTTATTTGCAATATATAGCAAGGGTTATCAGTTTTAATTTCATCAGGAATTGCCATATAACTAATGTTTTCGATCGCTTCTATAGGCGACCCTGCAGCGATAGAGCCGATATATGGGGTTCCCTGCTGTTCAAGCTCAAGATTAGAGAGGTTGTTACCTTCCATAGCGGATTGTTCAATTAAGCGAACACCACGTTGTTTACGGTTAGGAGATTCAACTAAACCTGCACTAATCAGGCCTTGGATATGTTTATGTAGTGAGCCACGTGACTTTAAGCCCATGGCAAGGCATAGCTCGTCTAACGTTGGGGGGTGAATAAAGTCGTCTTGATGGTTAACAAGAAAGTCTAGAACTTGTTGTTGTTTTCTGGTGAGGTTGAGGTGGTTTTTCATGTTTGTTCTCTATTCGTTTTTTAAAATGATAAAGCAAGAACAAAAGGAGAACAAGTGTTTATATGAAATATCTGAAAACATTTCTATTTTATAGCGGTAAGTTATTGATTGTTTGTAGTGAAGAAACTGTACTGATATTGGGGGTTAGGCACTCAATGCCAAAAATGGCTTTTTAAAGGCGTGAGATAAGGGATAAAAAGGCTGTGAAAGGTAAGGGAATTAATAGAGGTTTTTTAAGAATGAAGGTGTTGAATTTAGTAGTACCAATCCCAATATATTTATACGTGACCTCATAAATTGTCATTCCTGCAGGCTCTAAGCAGGAATCTATTTGTATGCATGGGTTCCCGATTAACAATTTCGGGAATGACAAAATATGCTGAGTAGTTACTGGATTTATTGGTATTCAATAAATTCAAATATTTTTACAACTTGTTTAACACCTATCTCTCTACGGGCAATTTCTGTTGCGACATTAGCTTCTTGTTTATGGACAAGTCCTAGAAGATAAACAATCCCTCTTTCAGTAATCACTTTTACTCGGGTAGCGTCAAAACCAGGCAGGTTTTTAACATTACTTAAAGATGATTTAATCTTGGTTGTCAGTAGGGCATCATGAGAACGAGATGAAAAAGATGATGGCTCGGCTACTTTTAGTTCATTGTGGACTAGTTTTACGCCTTTAATAGAGCGCACAATGGAGATAATTTTATTGCGTAAGGCCTCTGTAGGAGCTTCTCCTGTGACCAGAACCGTTCCATTGTATGCTGTCACGTTGAAATGGCATTTACTTCGGATATCGTCATGAGAATTCAATTCAATACTCGCATTAATCTCTATGCGCTCATCTTTTAATAGCATAGCACTGGTTCTACGATCATGTAAAAAAGAAAGCCCTGTCATTTCCGCAAATCCAGTCATTATGGTTGAGCAGCCTGAGCCTGATAGAACGATAGATAAAAGGACTAGAGTAAAAAGCTGTTTCATAATTAGCCACCAAAAAGCTGTTGGTCTATTAAATCGCAGAGGCAATGGGTAATGAGTAAGTGCACTTCTTGAATGCGAGCGGTAGATTCAGAAGGTACTCTGATTTCAATGTCTGTTTCAGTCAGTATGGAGGCGAGTGTTCCACCATCTTTTCCGGTTAAAGCAATAACACTTAATCCTTTGTCATGAGCTGCTTTAACTACACTTAGGATATTGCCTGAATTACCACTGCTGGTGTAAACAAGAAGGATATCACCATCTTGTCCTAAAGCGCGGAGTTGCTTGGTAAACACTTCATCAAAATGATAATCATTGGCTATTGAGGTAATGGTCAATATATCAGCAGTGAGGGCTATGGCAGGAAGTGCAGGGCGTTCGCGCTCAAAACGGTTGAGCATTTCTGATGAAAAGTGTTGCGCATCTCCTGCCGACCCACCATTGCCACAAGTAAGGACTTTTTTATCATTGATCAGTGATTCAACAATTTTTTGTGAAGCAAACTCTATTAATTCACATAAGCTAGCCATAGACTCTTGCTTAGTTTGAATACTGTCTGAGAAGTGGTTAATAATTCTATCTTGTAGGCTCATAGAGGTCGTTGTTTGTATAAGGTAAAGATCGTTGAAGTGTGCTGATATTGTGTTTGTTTATGCTTGAAATGCATCTTTTATCCAATGAATGTCGTTATTATTAGACATGGCAATCACATCAAACCGAATTGAACTCTTTACTTTATGGGTTGATAAGTAATATTGCGTTGTGCTTATTATACGGGATTGTTTTTTTCGGGAGATACTTTCTAGAGCACCTCCATATTTGTTGGATTTTCTATATCTGACTTCAACAATAACTAGTGTTTCAACATCTTTCATAATGAGATCAATTTCGCCATATTGACTGCGAAAATTTTTTTCAATAAGTTGTAATCCTTGCTTTAATAAATAATCACAGGCCTGCTGCTCTGATTTCTCGCCTTGGAGTAAGTGTAATGGGCGAGGAATATTAAACATTAAAGTGTGGGTTCAAAGGAATCAAAATAAATCGCATTATTTGGGTTAACAGTATCTTGTATCACGGGACGACCGTTAATAAATTTTGCACAGACCAGCTGGCGGGTAATTCTATTTTCTGAATTAATAGATAAAGAACCCGTTGCACCTGGGAAGGGTACGCTCGCTATGTCTTTTAAGTTTGATGAAAGGTTAAATGAATCAATCCCTAAAGCGACAAGTCTTAAATATTTACGGAGTAATTGTTGCCAGCTGTCACGCAGGGATTCTTTACTTGGTTCAGCGGTGAAAAGGTTTGGAAATAGCCAGGGAATATCACAAAAAACAATACTATTAAGATCAATATCAGCTGAAGGGTTGGGTTCACCAGAATAAATTTGGGGAAGTGCGTAGACAGGGACTTGGGTTGCTCGATGGAATTGTAATTGAGGATAAATAGAGCGCGCTTTTTGTGCGGATGCCGATAGAAAAATAGCATCAATGTCTTGTCGCCTACGCTCAGTAAATTCAAGATTACGGGCTAAATATTGTTTGATTCGTGTATGGCGGTAGCGACTTTCATCAATATTAAGTAAGCTTTTAATGGGGGTTGAAAAGTCATTTTCCCTGTTGTTGTAATGTTCCGTTTCAAGCACTGTTCCATTGGCTTGTTGCCAGTGTTCAGCTAAATAATCAGCCATACGATGGCCACGGTTAGATTCTGATGTCAGGATGACTACTTTTTTAATACCATCAGATACGGCTTTATTTGTGATTTGCCTTGCTTCATCAATAGGGCTTAATCCAAATTGAAATAAATTATCTTTGGCTAAATTTGTCACATGATTTAAGGCTAACACAGGAATGGTTAAGTGAGTACTTAAAGCAAGATCTTGAATGTTGTCTTTGCTAAGGGGGCCAATAACAAGCTCCGCACCTTCTGAGAGTGCTTGGTGGTATAAAGAAACGCTATTGCCGCTTGATGTGTCATAAAAGCGGATAGAAGGCTGATGAACACTTTCCGCTTGGTGATAGGCCGCCATTAAGCCTATTTTTATCGCTTCTGCTGCTTTTGCAAAGCGACCTGATTCGGGAAGCAGGATTGCAATTGACTGAGGTATGTTAAAGGTATTTGCTAAGCCTCTCGTGTATGATTGGATAAAATCTATAGTCGCGGGATGTTGGGGGAATAAACGTTGCCATTCACTTAAATAAGTCTGATATTCATTCGCGTTTTGTTTTAATGCGTTATTTTTTAGTAAATGAGCTAATGCCATCCAGCCCCCCAGAATATCAGGAGCAGGAGGTTGTTGAAAGCTAAGGGTTTGAGAGGGTAAAAGATTTAAGGTGTCTAAAATAACTTTGTTATTTTCATGACGTTGTACTATCGATTCAAGCAAGGGCGTTAATTGAATACGAGCGTGTACACTTTGAATTAAGTCGCCAGTGAGAGAGTGAGCAAAAGCAAGTGATTGGTAGAATGCTATTTGATCAAATGGGCTTAAATGATAAGGCTGGGTAACACTTAATCGAGTCAGTGCTTTTTCAGCATCGCCATGGCTTAAACTTATTTGTATAAGTATTAAATTTAATTTATTACGTTGTTCAGCATTTAATAAATGAGGGTTTATTAAGTTTATAGATGATTGTGCGGCGGCGTTGTCACCTGATTGAATAAAGGCTTCAGCGGCTAGTAAATTGAATTCATCTTGTTGGGCAGGTTTGGACAAGGCAAGTGTTTGATATAAACTAGCTGCTTGTTGATGCTGGCCACTTTGAGAATAAGACTCGGCTATAGAGGATTCATTGATGAACTGATAGCGTTGGGTCGAGTTGCTTGCACAACCAGAAACCAAGAGTAAGCAAAAAGTAGATAACATTACATTGTGGCGATTCATGAACAGACTAGCCTATTTATTTAGAATGAGGAAATGTATCCCTCATCCTTAAAAAGAATTAAATGAGAGAATAAATTATCAAATGTGCGGTAAATTATACGTTGTTGCAACACCTATAGGCAATTTAGCAGATTTTAGCTACCGAGCGATAGAAACTTTAAAAAATGTCGACTTGATTGCAGCTGAAGACACGCGGCATGTCAAAATGTTATTGCAGCATTATGCTATCAACAATAAATTGATTTCTATGCATCAGCATAATGAGCAGCAAGCCGCTCCTGGGTTAATTGAGAAGATTAAAAGTGGCTTAAATATCGCTTTAGTTTCTGATGCTGGAACGCCGTTATTAAGTGACCCAGGCATGCCATTGGTTAAGTTGGCTAAGCAAGAAGGGATCGAGGTTTCACCCATTCCAGGGGCTTGTGCCTTAATAGCTGCTTTGTCTGTATCAGGATTACCCGTTACTCGCTTTACCTTTGAAGGTTTTTTACCCAGAACCTCATCTGCTAGAAAAACATTTTTTACAGAAAGACAAAATGAAACAGCAACTTGGGTTTTTTATGAATCCAGTCATCGTATTTTAGCTTCGCTTGAAGACTTAATCGAAATTCTATCAGGTGAGCGTCGAGTTGTAGTGGCTAGGGAATTGACTAAGTTGTTTGAAACCGTGGTGAATGACACTTTAGATAATGTGCTGGAAAAAGTCAGAAATGATAAAAACATGCAAAAAGGAGAATTTGTTGTTTTGGTGGAAGGTGCCGTTGTGGAGAAAAATACAACTGAAATAACCGAAGAGCAAAAATCTGTTTTATCGGTTTTACTAAAAGAATGTTCAATTAGAACAGCGGTGGCTATGGCTGTTGAGATAACAGGGGCTAGAAAAAAAGTGTTGTATCAGGCTGCGTT
>CAZMQH010000077.1:0-9546 GCA_964568245.1 uncultured Methylomarinum sp. | reverse complement strand
GTAAACAAAAAAACTATTTATAAATCATGATCTTAATTAAACCCAAAGTGCTTAGTTTGAAAATAATTCCCAAATAGCTTGGGCGTTATCTGGTAACGGAGCTAATCTGCCCAATTCAACCCATGGGTTATCTGGGGTGTGAAAATCAGATCCTACTGAAGAGGCTAGTTGATACTGATTGGCGAATGCCTGCGCTCGTCTTATTTCTTCAGCAGAGCTTCGTCCCGTAATCACTTCAATACCTTGCCCACCAGTATCTTTAAATGCAGTTAAAAATCTGCGCATCCAGCTGGCGGTTAATTTATAGCGTAAAGGATGGGCAACAACAGCAACACCACCTGCTTGGTTAATCCAATCAATAACATCGTATAAACCTGCCCAAACGGTAGAAACAAAAGCAGTTTTCCCTTTACCTAAGTAACGATCAAAGGCTTGTTGTTGAGTTGTTACATAATGATTATCAAGTAAGAATTTGGCAAAATGTGCACGGGTGATCATGCCACCATTTGCCATTTCAATGACAGCTTCATAAGCATGAGGTACACGGCGCTTTTCTAATTTGAATGCAATTTTTTTTGCCCGTTCTAAACGTAGCTGCTGTAGATCTTTAATGTTTGAGGTTAATACTTTATTGTTAGGATCAATATTTAGCCCCACGATATGGAAGCATTTGTTTTCCCAAGTAGTTGAGATCTCAATGCCTGGAATGAAGTTGATACCCTTGGCTAGCGCTGCTTCAGCTGCTTCTTGTTGGCCATTAACCGTGTCGTGGTCAGTTAAAGCGAGTGAAGTAACGCCTTGTTGATGTGCTCTTTCAACGACCTCTTTTGGATTTAAGGAGCCATCAGAAGCTGTGGAGTGACAATGTAGATCGTACTTTTCAGTCATTATTGATATTCGCCATATAATTTTTCATACAGACCTTTATTATTAATTAAAGTTGCATGTTGTCCTTGTTCGCAAATTCTGCCTTCTTCAAATACATAGACATGGTCTGCTTGTTTTACCGCGCTTAAACGGTGAGCAATAATAATCGTTGTCCTACCTTTTAAGAATTTAGCCATGGCTTTATGTAGTTTTTGTTCTGTTTCTGTATCAAGAGCAGAGGTTGCTTCATCTAAAATCACCACGCTGGGGTTGGCAACAATCATACGGGAAATAGCTAAGCGCTGTCGTTGGCCACCAGAAAGTCGCATGCCTTGTCGTCCTACAATAGTGTCTAAACCAAGATCAAGTTCAGCAACTGTTTGTTTAAGTTGTGCAATAGAGAGTGCATCCCATAATGCTTGATCAGAAATATCACGACCTAAAGTGAGGTTGGCCCTGATTGAATCATTAAATAATGCTGGGTGCTGTAAGACAGTGACTACATGCTCTCGAACAACTTCAAGTCCAATCTTGTCAAGAGGCTGATTATTAAAGTAAATCATGCCTTTATTGGGAGGATATAAACCAATAATAGTTTGCGCAAGGGTTGATTTTCCTCCTCCGCTTGCGCCGACTAAGGCCACTTTTTCACCTGCAGAGATAGATAAATTAATACCATTTAAGATAGGTTCATCAGCATAGCTGAAATGTAAGTTTTTAATAGAAATAGAAACTGTTTTGTTACCCTTGAATGGATTTTTAAGATGAGGGTATTGGGGTTCTTGTTGTAATGCGAATAAGGTGTTGATTCTATTTAAGGCGGCTTTGGCTGCA
Source organism: uncultured Methylomarinum sp. (assembly GCA_964568245.1). GTDB lineage: Bacteria > Pseudomonadota > Gammaproteobacteria > Methylococcales > Methylomonadaceae > QPIN01. The sequence goes on along the minus strand of CAZMQH010000077.1, from coordinate 7,845 downwards.
AAAAAAGCATGTTGAATGCTCAGGATTTCTTGGACAGGTGCCATCATAAACCAAAGATAGCCAAAAACAGCTAACATTTGACCTATACTAAGGTCAGAATAAAAAACCATTAGCATTGCTGTTGCTCTGAATATATCAAAGCCAAACAGAAAGACCAGAAAGCTTAAACGGCTTGCAGTATCACTTTTCCAGGCGAAGGCTGTCGAATGAGACTTGACCTTTTCAGCGGATTCAATTAAATGTTGGCAATAATGTTTTTCTCTATTGCTGGCACGAATTTGATGAATAGCCTCTAATGTTTCAGTTAGTGATTGTTGAAAAACAGCATAAGCTGAATTTTCTTTAGCTTTAAGGTTTTTGATGCGGGATCCAATCTTTTTGGCAAAATAGATAACCATAGGGTTTAGAAATAAAATAAATAGCCCCAGCTGCCAGTGCATCCATAATAGAATAGTAGCGGTACCAAGAATAGTCAGACTGGCTACCAAAAGCTTACTGATGGTTGTGCCAATAAAATTATCGATAGTATCAAGGTCGGTCACCATGTGAGTAACCACGGCCCCTGTTCCTAAATTTTCATATTCCGACATGGAAATGTTTTGTAGGCGTGTAATAAGATCTTTGCGGATGCGAAAGATAATATCTTTTGCAATAAAGGTAAACTGACGACCTTGAATAATATTGAAAAAAATGGCAATAATTCTCAGTAGTAAACTAAAGGATAAAACGGCAGCAATATAAATGATAGGCTGTTGCCATTCAGCAGGAATGATAAGGTTTAGAGTTGAAGTGATTTGGCCTGGATTGTTTAATAATACTTCATCAACTAAAAGAGGCATCAGGAGTGGAACAGGAACACTGGCTATTGTTGCTAAAATAGCAATCCAATGCGCATTAAACAGTTCTTTTTTGTGTTCGAGCGCTATTTCATAGATAGTGTTCCATGAATATTGTTTTTGTTTTGGTAATGAATGTTTGTTGCTAGGCACTTTTTTTTATCTAATGAAAGCAAATCAAGCCCATGATTATAACGACCTAGTGGGTATTAAGAAAACTACATTTTTGTTTTAAGTTAAATTTATGATACGAAAATCACTTTTAGTTTTAATTTTATTTTTTCTCCCACCGCTTTCCTCCGCTTCTACAAAGACGCTTGATGAACAGCGGGCGCTGTTTTTGTCAATGGAAAAAATAATTAATAAAGGAGGGGATCCTTTATTTTTTAATAAAAATGACGCATTAGCTGGCTATCCTTTATACCCTTATTTGCAATATAAATGGTTGATAAAGCATCTTGATCAAAGCAAAAAGATTAAAAGCTTTTTAAGATATTATCGAGATACTCGCTATGCGGGTTTATTACGCTATAAATGGCTGATTCATTTAGCTAAGCATGAAAAATGGGTTGAGTTTATTAATTTTTACCAAAAAACAAATAATACCAAACTGCAATGCCATTATTTTCGCGCTAAATATAATACAGGGGCAAAAGTAGACGCACTAATAGGTGCCAAAAAACTTTGGGTGATGGGTAAATCGCAACCTAATGAATGTAACCCTATTTTTAAAGTTTTATTAAAGTCTAAGTATTTAACTCGCGAGGTGCTTTGGCAACGTTTTTCAGCTGCTATTACCAAAGGTAATATTTCAGTTGCAAAATATGTCAAAGGATTGATGAGTCAATCTGATCAGAAAGCAGCAAAGTTCTGGTTAAAGGTTCACTCTAAACCATCACTGATTACTAATCGAAAATTATTAAATAATAAACAGATTCAATCGGGTGCTATTTTTGCTCATGGAATAGACCGATTAGCTAGAAAAAACCTTGAAAAAGCAATACGACTTTGGGATGCAGAAAAATCTCAATATACCATGACCAATAATACAGTTAAGCGAATTGAGAAGCGTTTGGCTATGGCCTTGGCTTACAATAGGGACGAACGAGCTTATGGCCGATTAAGTAAGCTAGATAGGGCGGATGAAGTCACTAAAGAATGGCGTGTTAGAGCGGCTTTAATGGCTCAGGATTGGCCCGCTGTTGAAGAGTCAATTGCTGATTTAAGTAAAGAGTATCAAAAGAAAGAAAAGTGGCGATATTGGTTGGCCAGAGCTTCTGAGCAAGTGGGTAAGCCGAAGTGGGCGGACTTACTTTATTCAAAGTTAGCCGTAGAGCGAAGTTATTTTGGTTATTTATCTGCTGAAAAACTCAATCAAGAATATCAATTATCAGATAGTCCGATTCAGGTTTTACCTGAAATGTTAGCAAGGCTTAAGAATAAAAAAGATTATCAAGTGGTTGCTGAGTTAATGGCTGTCGATAGGCGAAAAGAAGCAGAAAGGCAGTGGTGGTATGCACTAAAGAAATTAGATAAGAAACAGATTCTATTAGCTGCAAAATATGCTGAAGAACTTAAATGGAAACAGGTGGCTATTTTTACTTTGGCAAAAGCTAAGTATTGGGATGATGTGGCGGTACGTTTTCCTATGGCTTATAAAGAACAAGTACAAAAAAACGCCAAGGAGCAAAAATTAAATCCTGCCATTATTTTTGGTTTGATTCGCAGAGAAAGTGCATTTAATAAAAATGCTTATTCACCCGTGGGAGCTAGAGGATTAATGCAAATAATGCCAAAAACAGGCCAGCAGATTGCAAGAGAGTTAAAAGAAAAGTGGAAAAGTAAAGATGAGTTATTTGAGCCAATTACCAATATTAGATATGGTTCTTATTATTATAAAAAATTATTGGATAGGTTTAATGGGCATTATGCATTAGCTGCCGCTGCATATAATGCGGGTCCTCATCGTGTGAAACGCTGGCTACCTCGTGGGGATAAAATTGCAGCGGATATCTGGATTGAAACCATACCCTTTAAAGAAACTCGGGCTTATGTTTCGGCTGTATTAACTTATGCATTAATTTATCAAAAACAATTAAAGAAAAATGCTTTGTCAATGAAGGATTTTATGAAAGATGTTTTACCAAAAGAATGAGTTACTAAGCTTATGAAATCATAAAATCCCTACTTCTTGTGCACTAAAAATTTCCGTAGTAAGAATGTGCAAGGTATAATAACCAGCAAATTTATATAAAGAATTAACTAGGTAGATATTTGATGGAAAAGCCGCAGAGTTTTACGCGTGAAGAGTTATTAAAATCGGGCAGAGGTGAACTTTATGGCCCTGATAATGCTCAATTGCCACTTCCCCCCATGTTAATGATGGATCGCATCATTAACATTACAGATGAGGGTGGTAAATATGGTAAAGGTGGCATTATTGCTGAACTGGATGTAACGCCAGATTTATGGTTTTTTGATTGTCATTTTCAAGGTGATCCTGTCATGCCTGGCTGTCTTGGTCTAGATGCTATGTGGCAACTCATTGGTTTTTGGCTTTGTTGGGCTGGTGGGCCAGGTAAAGGCCGTGCATTAGGTTGTGGCGAAGTAAAATTCACTGGACAAGTATTGCCTACAGCTAAAAAAGTGACCTATAAATTAGATTTGAAACGAGTGATTATGCGTAGATTGGTTATGGGAATTGCTGATGCCACTATGGAAGTTGATGGTAAAGTTATTTATCAAGCAACTGATCTAAAAGTGGGACTATTTACATCTACTAACGATTTCTAAAGGAAGAATAATGAAAAGAGTGGTTGTCACAGGTTTGGGCATTGTTTCTAGTATTGGGAATAATAGTGATGAAGTTTTAGAATCTTTAAAACTAGGTAAATCAGGTATTGTTCATGCTGATGTTTATGAAGAAATGGGCTTTAGAAGTCATGTTCATGGCTCAGTTGATATTGATTTAGATGATTTTATTGACCGTAAAGTTAAACGCTTTATGGGGGATGGTGCGGCATTTAACTATATTGCTATGCAACAAGCGATTGATCATTCAGGGCTTGCAGAAGATCAAATTTCCAATTTTCGCACAGGTATTGTGATGGGCTCTGGTGGTCCATCAACCTCAAATGTTGTTGCAGCGGCTGATATATTAAGAGCAAAAGGTGTTAAACGTGTTGGGCCGTATATGGTGCCTCGTACTATGTCGAGTACCAACACTGCCTGTTTAGCCACACCTTTTAAAATTAAAGGTGTGAATTATTCAATTAGTTCTGCTTGTGCAACCAGTGCTCACTGTATTGGTCATGCGATGGAACTTATTCAATTAGGCAAGCAGGATGTAATTTTTGCTGGTGGCGGTGAAGAATTACATTGGTCTATGTCTGTATTGTTTGATGCAATGGGTGCATTATCTTCAAAATATAATGATGCCCCTGAAACTGCTTCAAGACCTTATGATGAAACCCGTGATGGTTTTGTTATTGCAGGCGGTGGTGGTGTTTTAGTGATTGAAGCGTTAGAACATGCCTTAGCGCGTGGTGCAAACATTATTGCTGAGTTAGTTGGCTATGGTGCCACATCTGATGGCTACGACATGGTTCAGCCTTCAGGAGAGGGTGCGGTTCGTTGTATGCAACAAGCGATGGCAACTGTTGATGGTGATATTGATTATATTAATGCACATGGCACTAGCACACCAGTGGGTGACACTCGTGAATTAGAAGCTTTACGCACCGTGTTTGGTGATGGTAAAGTGCCAATGGTTAGTTCAACTAAATCATTAACAGGTCATGCATTAGGTGCAGCGGGCGTTAACGAGTCAATCTATTCATTATTAATGATGCAAGAAAATTTCTTAAGTGCATCAGCAAATATTAATCAGTTAGATCCTGGTGCAGAAGGTATTCCTATTGTTAGGGAAAGACAAGATAATGTAACTTTGAACACTATTATGTCTAATAGCTTCGGTTTTGGTGGGACTAACGCAACGTTAATCTTCCAAAGGTATTCTGACTAAGAGCAGGCTAAAGGCACAAGGCTAAAGGAAAAGTAATCTTTCTTTGGCCTTGTGCTTTTTATGCTCTTCCTTTCGCCTTTAGCCTTTGACCTGCTCTTTAAAAATGCCCGCTCCAGAAAAAAAATCTAAAATTGAGTTCAATAAATTACATAAACGATTACGTAGAGATGTAGGGCAAGCAATTGCTGACTACAACATGATAGAAGAGGGTGACAAAATCATGGTATGCCTGTCGGGAGGAAAAGACTCCTTTGTTATGTTGGATATTTTATTACATCTGCAAAAGACCGCACCGGTAGATTTTGAAATTATAGCTGTCAATTTAGACCAAAAGCAGCCTGGTTTCCCAGAACATATTCTGCCCGAATATTTAACATCCATTGAAGTTCCCTATCATATTATTGAATATGATACCTATAGCATCGTGAAGCGAGTTATTCCTGAAGGGAAAACCACCTGTAGTTTGTGTTCTCGCTTACGCCGAGGGACTTTATATACTTTTGCAAAAGAACATAACATTACTAAAATTGCATTAGGGCATCATCGGGATGATATTTTAGAAACCTATTTCTTGAATATGTTTTTTTCAGGGAAGTTAAAGGCTATGCCGCCAAAGCTTTTAAGTGATGATAAGCAAAACATCGTTATTAGACCCTTAGCTTACTGTAAAGAAAAAGATATTGTTAAATATGCAGATATAAAACAATTTCCTATTATTCCTTGTAATTTATGTGGTTCTCAAGAAAATTTACAACGGCAAGCGATGAAGGAAATGCTGAATGGTTGGGATAAACAATTCCCTGGGCGACTAGAGACCATTTTTTCCAGTTTGCAAAATATATCGCCCTCCCAAATGGCAGATACCAAACTATTTGACTTTGTGGGATTAAAACAAGGTGAACTTGATGGACAGCGTGTTGTCTCTGATGAATCGGGACTGGATATTTTAGAAAGGTAACTTGAATACTATCTTTTCTCTTCACCCCAGCTTTTAAAATACGTTCACAAAAAAACATTATTCAATATGCTACAAAAAACAATTAAATATTTGTCCTTTCTGGTGTTTTTAACCGTGACAATGATTGCAAATGCAGAAAAAACACCTATTGCACAATTAAAATCATTTTTAGCATCAACCACTACCTTTACAGCCGATTTTAAACAAGTAACCCTAAATGAGTACGGCCAAGCTCAGGATACAAGTGAAGGTAAGTTCTATTTAAGTAGACCTGGAAAATTTCGCTGGAGTTACAAAAAACCATTTATTCAGGAAATAGTCTCTAGTGAGGGAAAAGTCTGGTTTTATGATGCTGACTTAGAACAAGTGACTATAAAAAAATTAGATGATTCACTAGGCTCAACCCCTGCTTTATTATTAAGTGGCGAGATAGAGTTGGAGGAAAATTTTATACTTGAGCAGCAAGGTGTGGATGAAGATTTGCTGTGGATCAAATTATTACCTAAAAATGAAGACAGTGGCTTTAACTATATTTTAATCGGGCTAGATAACGGTATTTTAGGTGGGATGGAGTTGAGTGATAATTTTGGACAATTAACGCGAATTTATTTTACTAACAGCAAAATTAACCCTTCTTTAGACAAGTCAATTTTCGAATTTATAGCACCCGATGGTGTTGATGTATTTGAAAATTAAGAGGTTATATGTTTGATGACTTTAGTAAACCATTAGCGGATAGGATGCGTCCTGTCGAATTGGATGATTATATTGGCCAAAAACATATTTTAAAGCCAGGTAAACCCTTGTATGAAGCTGTCTCATCAGGCCGATTGCATTCAATGATATTTTGGGGCCCGCCAGGGACAGGGAAAACAACGCTGGCAAGAATGGTAGCTCAACATTCGGACGCTGAATTTATCTCTATTTCAGCTGTTTTGGCTGGTGTAAAAGATATACGAGCTGCAGTAGAAAAAGCTAAGAAAACCCAATTACAACATAATAGGCGGACTGTTTTGTTTGTAGATGAGGTTCATCGGTTTAATAAATCCCAGCAAGATGCCTTTTTACCGCATGTAGAAGATGGTACTTTCTATTTTATTGGTGCAACCACAGAAAACCCCTCATTTGCACTGAATAATGCCTTATTGTCTAGAGCAAGAGTTTATGTGCTTAATGCTTTAACTCAGAATGATTTGATTGAGGTGATTAATAAAGCATTAATGGATAAACAAAGGGGCGTTGCAAATGCTGAGATTAAAATATCTGACGAATTAAAGCAGCAATTTGCCAGCACGGCAGATGGTGATGCAAGACGCTTACTTAATTTATTGGAAATTTCAGTAGAACTTGCGGCAGCAAATAATAGTAACGAGATAACGGAAGCAATTGCCACAGAAGTCCTTTCTGGCGGTGTGAGGCGTTTTGATAAGCAGGGAGAGGAGTTTTATAATCAAATCTCAGCATTGCATAAATCAGTGAGAGGCAGTTCACCTGACGCCTCATTGTATTGGTTGTGTCGCATGATTGATGGAGGCTGTGATTTGGCTTATCTTGCCAGAAGAATTGTGCGAATGGCTTCTGAAGATATCGGTAATGCAGACCCAAGAGCATTAGAGATTACAATCAATGCTTGGGAGGCTCAAGAACGGTTAGGAAGCCCAGAAGGGGAGCTGGCATTAGCACAAGCAGTGATTTATTTGGCTTGCGCCCCTAAAAGCAACGCTGTTTATATGGCATATAATCAAGCGATGAGTGATGTTAGGCAAGGGGGAAGTGTTGGTGTGCCTAATCATTTAAGAAATGCTCCCACTAAGTTAATGGCATCATTGGGCTATAAAAAAGAATATCGCTATGCTCATAATGAACCTGAAGCTTATGCAGCAGGTGAAAATTATTTTCCAGAAGAGCTGGAAGGGACGCAATATTATCACCCCGTACCTAGGGGGTTAGAGATAAAGATTTCTCAAAAGTTACAGCACTTGAAGGAATTAGATGATGAGGAACTTGCAAAAAATAGGTTGTAAACC
>CAZMQH010000076.1:0-9677 GCA_964568245.1 uncultured Methylomarinum sp. | reverse complement strand
TAGTTTTCAGTATTTTCTGAATTCAAGTCAAAAAAACTGGAACATCGAGTTAAACGCCCCAAATGCAGTTTGTTTCCATATTATTGGTGGCGAGTTAAATCTGTGGCCTTATCAAAACATCTACACAACCAACTCCACTTCATACCCTGAAAATTTACGGATATTAATAACGCCTGTATCAAGTAATAAATATTGCCCTTTTATACCTTGTAGTACCCCTGATATTTCTGGGGTTTTATCAAAATTAAATGACTTTACTTTTAATGGATAAGTTTCTACGGGGAAATGAATATCAACCTCTGCTGCATCGGCTAAAAATTCGATTGAATCCTCACCAAACTGTGCGGTAACCTCAGCAATTTCTGTCTCACATAACGCGACCAATTCATCACGCTTTTGCATTAAATCAACAGGTTCAACCAAATTCTTTAGCATCCTTTGCCAGCTGGTTTTATCACTGACATACTGAGCAATAGCCACTTCAATTAACCCTGAAATATACCGAGTTTTAACCTTAAATATAGGCAAAGCCTGAATAGCACCTTGATCTATCCAACGGATAGGTATTTGAGTTCCTCGTGTAATACCCACTTTAACACCGGATGAATTAGCCAGATAAACATAATGTGATTGGAAGCAAAACGCCTTACCCCAAGATGGATCTCTACAGGTACCTGCCTCAAAATGACACGTTTCAGGCTTCATAATACACATATCACATTGTGCTAACGAGCTAAAACAAGGGTAACAGTAGCCCTGACTAAAACTCTTTTTTATAGAACGATCACAATGTATACAGGAGATGTTACCCGTGAAAATTAACTTTATAGACCTCCCAATCAAAGGATTAAGATCAAAAAGTTGATCACCTAACGGTAATTGATAGCTCACTGGATTTGCCAGATCCACCTTCATTTTTCTTAAGTTACCCTGCACTCAATACTCCATTGATTTACTCTAAAGCATTATTCTATCAAACGAACCTGATCTTAACCCAGTTTAAAAAACAGTAGCATAAATCAGGTTTTTAGAGCACTATTGATCAAAATAATAATAATTTGGAGGGTTTAAATGAATATTGATCTTTTCGCATCTGTCGGGCCATACTTTGGTGTCGCAGGATTAATCATCGCTTATCTTATCTATCGCAGCATTTTATCACTTGATGCTGGCACTGAAAAAATGCAAGCCATTGCCGAACTCATTCATGATGGCGCTATGGTTTTCCTCGCGGCTGAATATAAAATTTTAGCGGCTTTCGTTGCTATCGTTGCCACTCTTATTTTCTTCGCAATTGGACACGAAACCTCTTACGCATTTTTAGGCGGGGCAGCTTGCTCAATGTTTGCTGGCTTCTTTGGAATGAAAGCCGCAACGCGAGCTAATGTTCGTACTTCAGCCGCAGCCAATAAAGAAGGCATGGGCGCAGCACTTATGGTTGCATTCGGTGGAGGTTCAGTGATGGGCTTAGCTGTTGCATCATTAGGCTTAGCGGGGGTTTCTATCGCCTATGCCTTAATCGACTCTTCAAGTGCCGCGAATTATACCGTATTGAGTGGCTTTGCTATGGGCGCATCAACTATCGCACTGTTTGCTCGTATTGGTGGTGGTATTTACACTAAAGCAGCTGACGTTGGTGCTGATTTAGTGGGTAAAGTTGAAGCCAATATACCAGAAGATGACCCTCGTAACCCTGCAACTATTGCTGATAATGTCGGCGATAATGTCGGTGATACAGCAGGTATGGGTGCTGATATTTTTGAGTCTTATGTAGGCTCTGTTATTGCGACTATTGCTATCGCTGCAGCTGCAACTAATTATGTTGATATGTCGATGCAAAGCAATGCTTTATTACTTCCCATTGCTCTTATCATTATTGGTTTAGTCGCCTCTGTTATCGGTGTTTTTTGCATGCGATTGCTAAAAAATATCAACCCTGCCCATGCTTTGGAAGGGGTAACCTGGATTTCAGCTCTATTATTTTTAGGACTGGCTTATCTTGTTATCCAAGCCTTCGCCATTCAATTCATTATAAAGGGGCAAACAACTTCAATTGCTGGCCCTTTTTACGCCCTACTGGGTGGAACTGTTGTTGGTATCTTTATTGGCCGTGTGACTGATTATTACACCTCAAAAGCACCTGTAGAAGCAATTGCTGCTGCATCAAAATTTGGACCTGCAACCAATATTATTGCAGGCCTTGGCATCGGGATGCGCTCAACCGTTTTACCCGTTTTAGGCATTTGTATTGCTATTTTTGTGGCTTATCATTTCGCAGGTCTTTATGGTATTGGTATTGCCGCGGTTGGCATGCTTGCAACAACCGGCGTCACCATGTCTGTTGATGCTTATGGCCCTATTGCAGATAATGCCGGTGGTATTAGTGAAATGGCTGAATTAGGCCCAGAAACACGCGCCATTACCGATTCATTAGATGCTATTGGTAATACCACAGCTGCTGTAGGTAAAGGTTTTGCTATCGGCTCAGCAGCACTTACTGCTCTCGCCTTATTTTCGGCTTATGCCGCTGCCGCTCACTTAACTAAAATTGATCTACTTGATCCCTTAGTTGTTATCGGTTTATTTATTGGAGGCTGTGTACCCTTCCTGGTAGCTGCAATGACCATGGATTCAGTCGGCAAAGCAGCTCAAGATATGGTTGAAGAAGTGCGCCGTCAATTTCGTGATATTCCAGGCTTAATGGAGGGTACAACCCCTCCTGACTCAGCTCGCTGTATTGAAATTTCAACTAAAGCCTCTTTAAGAGAAATGATTTTACCTGGACTGGTGACTATTTCTACGCCTGTCTTGGTTGGATTTTTACTTAACAAAGAAGCACTAGGTGGCTTATTAGCTGGCTCTTTAGTTACAGGTGTCTTAATGGCCTTATTTATGGCTAATGCTGGTGGTGCTTGGGATAATGCTAAAAAACTAATTGAAGGCGGTGCCCATGGTGGTAAAGGAACCGATGTTCACAAAGCGGCTATTTGTGGCGATACCGTAGGTGACCCATTTAAAGATACATCAGGCCCTGCTTTAAATATTGTCGTTAAACTTATGTCTGTGGTTTCTCTGGTTATTGCTCCTTTATTGTAAGTAATCAACATTGAATCCAGTCTATTTTACACATCAATAGAGCCACCTGAAATAGACTGGACCTCATGCAACACCTCGGCTACAACCCAGTAAAGCTTACTCTTAAATAGCTTTCATCTAAATAATTCCACAAAAGCAAAATTATATCGTGATATAATTTTGAATCTAACTCACTAAATAGGCTTTGTTTCGTGACTAATAGCACTTCTCGTAAATCTGTAATGACCCTTTTTACCACATCCACATGCGCACTCAGTCATTGCGCTCGACTTGTTATGTTTGAAAAAGGCGTCACAGCAGACATCGACTTCTTTGATCCAGCTGAACCACCAGAAGATTTACTAGAACTCAATCCAACGGGCATATCCCCTACATTGATTGAGCGTAATTTAGTACTTTATGATTCTAGAATTATTATGGAGTACTTGGATGAAAGGTTTCCACATCCACCATTGCATCAAATGGACCCTGTTTCGCGGGCTAATTCACGCATGCTCATCAAGCGTATAGATCAAGACTGGTATCAATTGTTAGATGAAATTTTAACATCAGGTGAGAAGAAATCAGCCAGAGCTAAAAAAATGCTAAAAGAAAGCTTGATTGCTGCAACTCCTGTTTTTGAGTCGCAGCCTTATTTTATGAGTGACGAATACTCATTGATAGACTGCACTATGGCACCTTTACTATGGCGCATGCCAAGCTTGGGAATTGATTTAAACTCTCTTAGCCCTGCAATTTCAGCCTATGCAGATCGTTTATTTGCGAGAGAGGCATTTCAGCTAAGCCTAAGCGAAGACGAACAACAAATGGCACCAGAGAGCAAATGACCTCATTAAAACCCTATTTAATTCGCTCAATTTACGAGTGGATTATAGACAACCAATTAACTCCCCACCTATTGGTTGATGCGGACAATCCCGAAGCAACTCTGCCTCAGGATTATATTGAAGATGGAAAAATTGTATTAAACCTTCGCCCTGAAGCTATCCAAGGCCTCACCTTAGGCAATGAAGAAATTCAATTTAACGCCCGTTTTTCTGGAACAGCCATGCACATTGCTACTCCAACATCAGCAGTGCTTGCTATTTATGCAAAAGAGAATGGTAAAGGCATGATGTTTGATCCAGAAGAATACAACGATGAGACACCAACACCTACAGAAGAGAAAAAACCTACAAGATCACACCTAAGGGTTGTTAAATAATCACACAACCCTAGGAGGGCTGTCCGAGAATATTGGCCAGTTTCTCCGATCATTTTCGTTAAATAGCGCAACTATTAGCCTCAAATGATCGAAAAAACTGACTCAAAATGGGGCTCCCCTCGCTACGGTTTCTATTCTCGGACAGCCTCCTAGCTCTTACTAGGAACATACAAAGATGAGACATTTCCTGACGCTTTTGTAGATTGATCAGCTGTGACTATCTTTGCATTCCCCCTTTTTTCAACTTGATCTATCCGTATAATTTCATGCATGGGGATAAATGATCGCTTCACACCTTCAAACTCAGACCTTAATTTATCTTCACTAGGGTCAACCACAATTGCACTTTTCTCACCAAATACAAAGTCTTCAACAATAACAAATCCATACATATCACCTTGATAGATACTTTTAGCATAAAGCTCGTAGACCTGATCTCTATTAACAAATACAACTTTATAAATATATTTTTCTGACATTACTATTTACACCCAGTTAAAATAACCTTTCATACTGTATTGTACCTAGAATATACAGTCAAACACATCACATTAACTTTAAAATTTATGTCTTATACAATTTATCTATCTGGAGAAATCCATTCTGATTGGCGCGATCAAATCAAACAAGGTATTAGCGACAACCAACTGGATATTGAAGTATTAACCCCTATTACAGATCACGATACCAGTGACAATGCAGGACTTAATATCTTAGGAGAAGAGCCTAGTAACTTCTGGAAAGATCATAAATCAGCAAAAATAAACGCCTTACGCACTAATAATTACATTAGTCGCTCAGATATTGTCGTTATAAGGTTTGGGGACAAATATAAACAGTGGAATGCTGCTTTTGATGCGGGGGTTGCTGCTGGCTTAGGTATACCAACCATCACCATGCACAGCCCCGAACTAACCCACCCTCTTAAAGAAGTTGATGCGGCAGCTCTTGCTGTTACCGAAACACCTCAACAAGTTGTAGCAATTTTAAAATATATTACCCAGCCATAAGTTACCTTTTGGAAGTGAGGCTTTAGCGTATTAATTAATAACCTATGATGTAGGAGCATCCGCCCTCGGCGCGATTGATAATGGATTGTTTTTAGAGAAAAGAGCATGATTTTAATCGCGCCGAGGGCGGAAGCTCCTACAAAGTACAGTTACTCAAAGACACCGAATAACTACAAAAAAACCTATTCCTTTACCAGCATCCGCTCTAATCGCTCATTTTCAATATTCGAGTTATTACTAGCATCAAGTTGATCACAGCAATTAGCTAACTCAGTTAAAGATTCAGTTATAGCTTGATGCTGCTGCTTAAATTCATTCATTGCCTCATTAACATCCACATCAATCAATAACATTGCCGCTTCTAAACCATTTTTAAGCCCTTTAAATGCCGCTTTTTCTAAAGAAGGTTGCATCTTTTTCCTGATAAAAAAAGGTAACAACCAACTAATTAAAACCAACAAGGTACTATGCACAGCAAAATCAACCCCTAGAAAGGCTTGTTCCGTCACCGTACTATCATAATAGCCTTGAAAAACCTGAAACTCAACGACAGCTATTGCAATAAGTGGAAATAAAACTTCAGCAATTTTGACTATCTTCAGAGAAATTCTCTGAACTATATTACCAGGGTTAATCAATGATTTTCGACAACTTAATTCTGTTTGCGTTTGAATATAGCCTTCTGCTTTATTACGGCAATTAAGTAAATACTTTCTTAACGGTGTGCTTGGCAAACCTTGCTGATCAACATTTAAAACTAAGCCATCAAGATAGTCATTAAATCGGCTTTGCGCCCATTCATCCCACAATTTAATTTTATCCTGAGTCACCATTCCGCCTTTTTGGGAATAAACAATGGACAATTGTTTAATTGGCCACTCAAAACCTTCAATTAATTGAGACCGAGTCACAATCCATTGAGATTGCTGTCCCTTTACAACTACCGAAAAACTCTGTGAACTTCCAATTTGTTGCAAACAATCTTGTAGCTTTAGTTTAATCGCATTGTTACGATGCTTTACACCTCTGCGGTCAAGTTGCTCAATAGCATTAGTCGCAGCCAATGAAGCAATGCTTTCTTGCAATTCAGGTAGCTCATCCTGCTCTAAAATAGCATCAGCATGACATATAGTTTTGTAAATAATAGGGTTAGAAAATCCAGCTTTTGCTAACTGTTGTTTAAAATCTTCAAACTGTGCAGTTTCGCCTCTATCCCATTGATTGATTACAAATAACCAGGCATGACTTGCACCTTCAGCTAATAACAATTGCCACGCCTTGTTATCACGGTAGCGTTCTGGGCTAACCACATAAACCAGCACATCAACATACGGCAACCACTGCATCACAATATCTTTATTCTTTTCTTCCGTACTATCAAAATCGGGCATATCAACCCAAACAACACGCTCATTTAATACATCGCTATGCTGTGAAATTTGTATATCTTGAAGCGGGAAAGTTTGCTGTAACTGTTGCAGCGATACATTTTGGTGGTGATATAAGGTAACTTCTCGCGAGGTGGGCCTTTCCACCCCTGTACGCGCTATTGCTTGCCCTGATAATTTGTTCAACAAGGAGCTTTTACCAACACCTGTGCCTCCCATAAAGGCAACAACAAGGGGTCTATCATGATTGCCTGCAAACAATTCATTAGCCGAAACCTCAGGTTTAATTATCAACGATAAAGCTTGCTGTTGATCGATCCAGCCCTCTATTAGAGATTCCTGAACCCAACTATCAATTTTTACAAATAAATCAGAGTAATCGTATGCCATGTCTTTTCTCGTTACGGTGCTGTTCCGCTTTCTTTAACATCTTAGGTGAAATATTAAACTGTCTATTTCCTGACAATTTTTCGGGCAATGCATAGAGCGCCTGCTGAAGGCTTGCTATAAAAAGATCTTTTCTTACAGTTTCTAATTGATGTCTTTTTAGCTCTGCCTCTGCTTTCCCCACATAACTTCCCACTGCGCTTTCTGTCAAAAGTGATGTCATGGATAATAATGCGGGGGTAATCACTAAATCATGCACACCTATCCCCCCTGTTTGTATCATTAACGCCATAACGGCAACATCCGTTGTCAACCTTGTTGCCCTTAAACTATTTAAAATAATAGGATGCTCAGATAGTTTGCTATAAAGACCTGTTGCCGTCGCTTCAATATCCTGTTGAAATAAATCACAATAATTATCCACCTCTATCTGATAGTGTTGCAATAAGCCTTCTTTTTCTTGCCTTAATAAAAGATAGCTATCCTTCCACCATTTATTTTGCTTCGAATCAGAATCAATTCTTTCCAATAATTGATCTGCCAAGGAAATCAATAAATGCCCCCCTATTTGTTTTAATAGTATTTGCTCTTGGCTTTTAGGCAATGAAACTTTTTTCCCAATTCCAAATAATTTTCTTGCTGGCCAAGTTAAAACACGTCTGGTTTTAGTTAATACCCTTGAAATACCTGGTATTTCTAACAACTCTAGCAACTCCACCAAAGCATTTTGAAAAGTATCATAATAACGGGGGTGATTTAAAAAATCTCGCTGGTACTCTTCTAATGCTTGTTCAATATTTTTATCAACTAAGGACCTCCATAATTTTAATGCCTCATGCTCCTCAACAACTGGCTCCAACCAGTCATACCAATATTTATTAAGAAAGCGCTGTTGATAATCAAAATGATTGTGCTGAGAAACCTCCTTTTGTAGCTTAAAAAATCGATTCGTTGCTGAATCAGGCCAAACTGGCTTTGTTGACACTTTTTGAAAATGTAATGGAATGACTTTAGGAAATTCATCTTGCCTAGCTTGCATCCATTTCTGCTGCAAAGAATTGATAATTAAATCTTCAGTTCCCTCTGATAATTTGTTGACACAAATCAAAGTCGTTTGATGAAAAGATTCAATAGTCGACATCATTTCCCATACTGACTGGTCAGCATATTTTTCTTTACTAACAACCAAAACAATAACATCAGCCAAAGCAATCGCTCTAATCACACCTTCTTTATAATCAGCGGAATCGATAGAGTCAAAGTCAGGTGTATCCCAAAATACACAAGGTGGCAATAAAGAGCTATTAATATTTGTTTCAGTCAAAGAATAACAATCATATCGCTCGTCAGTTAACTCAGATAGCTTTAATTGCTGAAAGCGCCCAAAATAATTCTGCAACTCTGAACAATCATGAATACTTACTTTATGGCAAAAACCTTGAGAATGAACGGTATACCCTGCTAACGGGCTAACTCCCGCCATTTCACTGTTTAACACTAGGTTTACTACAGAACTCTTCCCAGCTTGGGTTGGTCCAATGATGGCTATTTGCAATGGCATGTCTGGAGCAGACTCCAGTAACAGACCTTTTCTAATAAAAGCTTCTGCAAAAACAAGTTGCTCAACGCGTTGCTGAAAAACTGCAATCTGAGAGTCATTTACTTTTAAATTAGCGATAATAGTTTGATAGCGCTGATTTAATAATTGGATAAATTCCAGCATAAAGTATGGGCTTGGGTTTATAATACCTGTGTATTTTACTTTGTTTAAATGATCACGGGAAAATAATCTTTATAAAATCTTAAGATTTTTCTTGATTATTATTTAGCGGGTACTTCTAGCATTTACGACTGTATAGCGAGATAACAGTCGAAAATTAATAGAGATGCCTTTAATAACCTAAGTTCATTATAATAATAAAAGCTTAGGTTTATTTATTTTAAAGGATAAGCATTTTATAACATGCTTATTCATGCACCATTGAGGTTTATGTTATATGAGGATTTTATCAACCACTTGCATTTTCATTATCTGCGTTAGTCTTATGGGCTGCACCAGTGGAGACCAGATTAATGCCCGAAGCTTAAAGTCCGCCAACCGCTCGGTTGGTAGAATTAAAAACCGCTTACCTGCAGACCTACGCATAGAATATGAAGTGTCATACTGGACTCTACACGACTCAATTAGAGACAAAAGTGACTTTCTTGACACTGTAGATGGAAAAACTCCAGATGAACTCATTGTTTTAGGAAAAGAAGTCTTTCAGGAACGTAAGAATGCTGGTTTTAAAAGCTATGTTCAATATAACAACTGGGATCAAATGATCACTTATTTCACCCAAAAAAGAATTGATCAAGGCCGAAACAATAAGACCACTCGACAACCTCAAAATGGGAGCGTGATGTACAATCTCTAATATTATTAGTGTTGGCAAGGCCTCATTCAGGCCTTGCCTGACTACTCTCTGCAAACTATCAAGAGCCCACTCTTTTCACCCAATACACTTTATTCACCTTATTGCATTAAGCAACAAGTCGGGAATAAACATCTGTAAAGTCGTCCATTCCAATCAAAAAATGAGGCCAAAGCCT
>CAZMQH010000075.1:0-9808 GCA_964568245.1 uncultured Methylomarinum sp. | reverse complement strand
AGAATCTGGGTGGTCTATTTATTACAAATCACCTTAAAACCTTCCAAAATTCAGAGCGTTTATCAATCGCCAAAATTTTCTGAGCCGCTTGCACACCAGAAACACTAACGCCATAAACCCCACCACCCGGTGAAGCCCAGTGCCCAGCAAAATATAAGCCATCAATAGGTGATTTATTCTGTATTCTGGCTGGCCCAACTTGCTTTGGGGAAACATCCCAACCATACGCTGCACCTTGATAGTTCTGAGTATATCGTTGCATAGTTGCAGGCGTACCACCCTCTATATATAAAACATGCTTTTTTAAACCTGGCATTAATTGCTCTGCCATATCCAGCATAGTTTGCATAACTACTGGTTTTTTCTGCTTCCATACACCAACCTCTTTAAAAGGTAATAAAGTGGTTAGCATAATCACATGCTCACCTTTAGGGGCCAAACTTGGATCAATTAACGAAGGTACGGTAAAACTAATCCATGTTACTTCACCTTGCCGTGTTTTTAAGTAGTTTTTATCATGATCAAAATCTTGAAAATAAAATGATTCATGCGCAATATCCATGGCATTTAAATCTAAATTAGCCGCTATATAGACGGTAAAAATAGAAAGTGAATGTTGCATTTTTGTTGCACGTTGCAAGTACCGTGAAGGAAAATATTGTTCACCAACCAGGCTATAAACAGTTTGTTTAAAATCTGCATTTGAAATAATGGTTTGGGCATTAATCCTTTGATTATTAACGATTACTCCAGCTACCTGCTTATCTTCAATAATAATTTTTTCGACTGTTGATTTATATTGAATACTGCCGCTATATTTTTGCAAGCCTTTAACTAAGGTATTGGCTAATTGCTGAAAGCCACCCTTACAATAATATGAGCCGTCTACCATATACCCTATTAGCATTGTGCTCCAATAGACAAAGGAAACTTGCGAAGGTGGTAGCCCTAAATAAGGCCAATTGGTAGCAAAAACCCCTAAAAGTTTGGGATCTGAAATAAATTGTGCAGCAACTTCCGCTAAAGTTGATTTTCTATATTTGAACAAGGCTGGCATTAATTTCTGAGCACCTTCATGATCAATATTTGCCATCGTTTCTTCGGCTATAGAGATTTCTTCTGCCAATTGCAGGCATAACTCAGTTAATGCTTTTATCCCCTGTTGTTGCTGAGGAAACTGTTTTACCAAAGTGCTAATAAAATCACTGACTGTCTGTGGCAGACCAATGTTTAAATCAGGATAAATAGCATGACTAAAAGGATTGATATTGATAAATTCAATTTCATCTAATAGCGCTAAGGCTTGCAATGTTTTATAGATTACCTGCCCACCACAATACCCCTCTGCCCCACAACCACTGATTAAATGCACCCCAGAATCAAAATGATATTTCTTACGTTTAAACCCATGTGCATAACCTCCAGGCCTATCATGTGCTTCCAGCACTAAGACTGATTTACCTGACTTTGCTAACAATGCGGCCGATGTAAGCCCTCCAATTCCACTGCCAATCACAATGACATCATATTGACTCACGGCTTCTTAAGTCCTAATTTTTGCCATAAAATAGCAGGAGATTCATAACACATTTCTTCTGTCGCCATCTCTACAGCGACTTGACAGGTATGGCCTCGGGTTAGTTGCGCTCCTGTTTCCTTATCTGTGATTTTATAATTTATTTTTAATCGATTTTCCCATTCACTCATATCAGCATGAACAACAATTTTTTGCCCAAACTTTGCAGGTCTAGCATAGCGAATACGAATATCGATCACTGGCCATGTGTAACCTGACTCCCGCATTTGCATATAGTTATAACCAATTTTATCCAGTAATATACAACGCGCCACTTCAAAGTATTTCACATAATGACCATGCCAAACTATTTCCATTAAATCGACATCAAAGAAAGGGACTTCAATTTCCACTTCACAGGCAACAATAGGCTTATTCATAAAGACTCCAATGCCTATCACGAATTAATTGCATACAAAGCCGTAACTCTTGTTCCATTGCTCTATCTGTTGCTAAAAAAGTAATTTTAGCTCTCATTTGAGTCATTGTAGTTTGTAGTTCAGAACTTAATAGCTCATTATCTCCACGTAACTCCACGGCTTGAACAACGGCTATTAACATGGCAGCAGCCACTTGCTCTGTTAATTCTAAAACTCGAATACAATCTCTAGCAGCAATAGTCCCCATACTGACTTTATCTTGATTATGACATTCTGTTGAGCGAGAAAATACACTAGCTGGCAGGGTGTTTTTTAATGCTTCTGCAGTCCAAGCAGACACTGCGATTTGTACCGCTTTAAAACCATGATTCAACATCGCTTGTTCAGCTGAAGCGCCTGATAAATTAGCGGGTAAACCATGATTAAACTTAGTATCCACTAACTGTGCCATTTGCCTATCCATCAAATCAGCTAAATTAGCAACGGCTGTTTTCATGCTATCCATGGCAAAGGCGATATGTCCACCGTAGAAATGCCCCCCATGTAGAACATGCTCACCTTCAGCATCAATAATGGGGTTGTCGTTAGCACTGTTGAGTTCATTTTCAATAAACTGCTTAAACCAGGGTAAAGCATCTTCTACCACACCAATCACATGCGGCGCACAGCGTAATGAATAGCGGTCTTGTAATCGACTGTCGTTGCGAGGTGCTTCTGCTGATAGTTGCAAATCAACTCTAATTCTTTGTGCTGTTTTTATTTGACCATGATGGGGTTTGACTGAAAACAGCTTTTCATCAAAATGGTAAGCATTTCCCTTTAATGCGATGGAAGCTAAACTGGTAATACGCGTACATAGTTGGGATAAATAAGCCGTTCGTTGATAAGCCAAACAAGCAACCGCAGTCATTACCGCCGTCCCATTCATAATGGCTAAACCTTCTTTAGGTTTTAATACCAAAGGCTTGATATTTAAGCGCTTAAAAACATCAGCAGTCGCTTGTACTTTATCTTGATAAAGTACCTCACGTTCCCCAGCTACAACTGCAGCCAAGTATGATAAAGGTGTTAAATCCCCACTTGCCCCAACCGAACCTTCTTCTGGGATTAATGGCAAAATATCTTGCAATATCAGAGTTGTTATTTGTTGCAATAACAAGTATCGCACACCCGAAAAACCTTGCGCAAGACTATTTAATCTCACCATTAATATGGCACGGGTTTGCTCGCTATCAAAATGCTTGCCTAAACCACAACCATGAAAGGTATAAAGATGTTTAGGTAGTTCCTCCACTTGATGTAAAGGGATAGAAACGGTACAAGAGTCACCATAACCCGTAGTCACCCCATAAACACAGCCTTCTTCTTTTAACAAGGTATCTATAAACTCTGCCCCTTTATCAATTCTTATTACAAATTCTTTATCCTGACTTAAAATAAGCCGTTGTTGTTTTTCTGCAAGGGCACATATATCTTCAATTGTTAAAGCTTGTCCATCGACTACTACTGTCTGCTCACTCATCGTCTACTTGCCAAAAATCATAAAAATTAAACCACTGTAAAGGTGTTTTTACACAATAATGTTGCAATCTTTCTGCATATTTTTCTGCATATTGCTGAATGGCTGCTGCTCTCTTTTTTCTTGGAATATCTTCAGCATCACTAAAATGATCAAAATAGATGACTTGCTTACCCTGCTCTTTTAAACAAAACAAAGTAAATACAGGACATTTTAATAGTAAAGCCAATATAAAAGGGCCTTGAGGAAATGATGCAACATGTCCCAAAAATTCAGCTTGTGCCACCCGCCCTTTTGCCCCAACAGGTGTCCTATCCGCAGCAATAATCACCAGCTCGCCCGCTTCTATTTTATCCTGAAGCAACATAGCCGTTGCTGCATTAACACTGCTTACCTGAATTAAATTAACCTTTCCAGAATCGGCATATTTATTTAATAAAGTATTAAATTTTTCTGTGTGCTTGCTATGTATTAACACATTGATGGTAATATTTTTTCTTAACTTAGCGATCACACGACACACTTCTAAATTCCCTAGATGCGAGCCCAGTATAAAAACACCTTGCCCCTGTTCTAGGTGATATATAACAGCTTCTCTTCCATGAGTTTCAACCTCATTTAGCGTTAAACTGCCACTCCAGGCCGCTAATTTATCAATTAATGCATTAGCAAAACTAATAAAATGTAGATAACTTCCTTTTAAACCAGTTATAACTGATAACTCTGGGTTAAATGTCACTATTCTCACTAAATACTGACAACTCGCAACCCGCCCCTGCCTATTTAATAACCAATAATAACTAACCACAGGGTATAAAAAAAACTGTAAAACTCTGCGTCCAAAGATAAGGTAAACTTTTAATAGCAAGTCCATCCCCCAAATCACGCCACGTTCTTCAATCTTTGACCAATGACTCACTTAAATTTCCTCAATAAAAGTTGTGGTAATCTGCACAACATCCCCAAAAAAAGCTGAGTATGTTTTTTAGAAATCAATAGATTATCGTCTAACATTTTAAAATGTGAAACGCCATCAATAGGATACTGTACCTCAGTCGGTATATTAATAACCTCAACTCCTTGCCAATATAATCGCACAATAATATCTAAATCAAAATTCATTCCCTGACCAATTGCCGTGGCTTTTAATAACTTTTCAATTGCGGCTAAAGGATAGCAGCGAAAACCGCAGAGTCCATCCGCAATAGAAAATGACAAAGTATGAATCCATACCCATAAATTAGTGATTTTTCTTCCATACAGCCTTTTTTTAGGGGCTGATTGATCAAAAATAGGTTGCCCAGCAATGACGCGTTCAGGGGAATTTTTACTGGCCGTTAAAAAATGGGTAATATCTGAAAATTGATGTTGCCCATCCGCATCAATTTGAATCGCATGACTAAAACCTTGTGCAATGGCTAATTTAAAACCATCAATAACCGCAGAACCTTTTCCACAATTTTGTGGTTTTTCAAACAAGGTAACCCAGTCACTTTGCTGTTGGGCAATTTTCCGTAAAACAATTGAACATTCAGGGGAACTTCCATCATTAATTAAAAAACAGTGTATCCCAAACAGCTTAAGACTTTCAATCACCTGATTAATCGCATGATGATGGTTATAAACAGGCACGATAACGCAATAGTTCATGGGTCAACTCCGTAGACTAATCGCCCCGCACTATGTTCATCTAACGCTGAATTCATCTTGAAATATAATTTATTGTTTTCAGTTTTCCATATTAGTTTGATTTTTATAACATCCTCAGGTTGGATTATTTTTTTAAATTTAATCACTTCCATTCGTAAAAAAGGCTGGTGAATAGGAAAGAAAATTTTAGCGAACTGTTCTACCCAAGCTAATTGAGTAACGCCCGGAAGAATTGGCTGGTCGAGGAAATGACCCGAAAAATAAATTAAACTGGAGTGAACCTGACACTGCAACTCTACGGTCTGATCCTGAAAAGAGCATGAAAGTATTTTGGGATATTTTAATGAATCTAAAGACAAAATCTGTCTCAACAATATCTGATTAATTTTACCTTGAGAGTTCATTTGCAAAGACTGCATAAACAACCATTTTTTGGGTAATGTAACCGACTCAAACCGAGTCATTAATTGTTTTCTTAATTGCTTAATCAATGCTGCTCGTCCCTGCTGCTGAAGATATTCTTCCCCACTTGATGTTAACACTAAGACAGCCGCCACCTTATCTCTTTTCCCAGCCACCAATAGAGTATGAGATAGATTGACCCATTCCAGATTATTTAAGGCTTGCTCTAGTTCATCCAATGATAAACGTTTTTCTTCAACTTTTACGATACGGTCAACTCGACCTAATAACTCAAACTGATGCTTTCCCTGCAGTCTAATCTTGTCATCCATTTTATACGCGCTGTTTTCTGTTAAATAAGGTGAAGATAAATAACTTTGACCTGTTTTATCGACAGAAATATTAATACCCGAAAATGTTGTCCAAAGCGTATTATCCACACTTTTCCGCCAAGCAATACCACCTGTTTCAGAACTGCCATAAATCTCTAATACTTTGTGCTGACTGTATTGAAATATTTGTGATGCTTCCTTAAAAGCTAAAGCGCCACCCGAACTAAATATAACCATTAATTTGCTTATTGCTAGCCATGGAGTCAAATCATCTAGTCGCTTTAACTGGGCAGGACTCGCCACCCAATAAGCAGAAATACCCTCAGCTTTTTTTAATAAAGGCTCCGGACTCAAAAATATTTCATTATGAAAACAACGCCCAGCAGATAATGGCCATAAAACTCCAAATAATAAGCCATAAATATGTTGATGACTGACTGTCGCTAAAACCTGAGCGTCACCCAGTTCCTCACCCCAATAACGCTCTAAGACCTCTATTTCATTTTGAAATTGTTGCAAGGTTTTGTTAATTTCTTTTGGTTCTCCACTAGATCCCGAAGTAAACAGAGTGATTGTTGCCTGATCTAAATCTAAAGCTGTTAATACAAAGTCGCTAGACTCATTAACTTCTACAGAGGTTTCATTCCCTTCCCAGTCACCTAATAATTCATAACCTTGCCCAATAAGTTGTTCAGCTGTTACAGCTTTATTATTAGCGGCTATTAGTACCTTTTTTTGACAATGTAATAACGCGAACAAACTAATACTGAATGGATAAGCTTCTTCATAATAAACAGCGAAGTTATCATTTGATGATTTAGAAAGAGAAGCGGCTAATTGACAAACATCAACATGAAACTGCTGCTGATCAATGAATTCGCCATTGACAACAGCGATGGGGTTTCGTCCGACTGCAGTTAATACACAATCAGAAAGTCGGCATATTGTCCTTTGCTTAAATGTCATGCTTGGATAGCGCTCAGAATCATAGGGGAACACAGAATGTAGACGCGTGTTTTTCCAAGTATATTTTTATGTACTTTTTCTAACATTATTATGAATATGCCTTAATACCCGGTTTTTTAATAAACGAACAAGAATAGTATCCATTCGATCATATTCATCAGGTATATCAAGACAGATTAATCGTTTTGTTTTAAGAAGTTCTTTGAATTTTTTTGAAACTTTATTCCTATGACTTTTTTCCATTACAAAAATGATATCAGACCATTCTATCAAATCAGCGCTTATTGTGGTTTCTGCATCTGAATTAGTGCCACACCCAATAGCATCTACTCCTTCATACTGAGAAAACACCTCTTCACCTGTTGGGCTTCGAAGTCTATTTTCACTACATACAAATAATAAGTTCATTTAATTCCTTTTTACACATAATGACGGCTTTCACCAGAAAAATAAAGATGCAGAGTAACAACTTAAATAGACATCTCTTTTGGAAGCATATAATGTTCTACAGTGACGGGTATTTTATAAGCAGTGGCAAGGTTTGCTAATGCTACTGCATTAGCACAGATAAATTCTTCCGAGGTATCCTTTGCTTCTCCTTGCCCATATGTTTGTTATAGGTCAAGTTGCAATTCCAAGCCTCGGTTAAATAAAACAGGATCATTATTTAAAATCCCATACAAAGCATGGCTTAAAGTTTGATAGTTTAGTTTCAAAGGACTTTTTGTCTTTTTCCCCCAGTGCAACACATTTTAACGCACGGGCATAACGATTGATTTCTTTATCCAGCTTTCGACCATCAGGACGATCGCGAAGCAATCTAGCAAGTTCTCGTGCTTGATTAAAGTCGGAAGCCATTAATGCACAGTGGAAGCCTTCAATAAAAACACCCTCCCCAACACTAAACCAATCAACACAGCCATAACCAAAACCAGAAAAATCAGTTTCATTTTTATCACCGATATAATCAGGGTCATTTTTATCGTATGCCATTTTAAAGCTTTTGATAATATGCCTTGTTGCTTTTGAAAGATTAGCTCTATAAATTTCAGGTGCATCACCATTTAAAAATTGAACACGAGCCAGCTCAACATAATCATTTATCAAACCTGAATTCACATAGCTAATTTTAAACAACTAACAAACAAGAAATTATTTACTCCGAATGCTTCATCAATATACCTTGCCGCCCTGTAAAATAACTGCTTAGTTTCGCTTTTAAATATCCATTAATAAAATAAAATAAACGAATAAAATGTCGAGGATATTTTACCCCCATCACAACATATTTATGACAAACAGCAACACGCTTATAAAATGTTTTAAGAATCAATTGATATTCAATATCTAGCTCATCGACAGTAAAGCCATCAGGAGCCCAGACAAAATTCATTCCATTCATTTTTTGCCAATGATCATCCTTAATATTGGTTCCATAAAGCTCCCTATAGATTGGGGATCCGGGATAAGGGGTAAATTTCGAAAGATTCATCGTCGACATCTGGATTCTTTTTATAAAAGCTTTAGTCATCGCTATACTTTCTTTCGTTTCCCCTGGATAGCCCAGCATAAATAACCCTTTGCATCGAATACCCGCTTCAGCTGTCCAGTTAATAGCTTGTTCTGAAATTTCGACTCGCGCTGCTTTTTCCATTTTTTGCAGTAATTCGTTTGAGCCTGTTTCCAGACCAAAACTAATTTCCCAACAGCCCGCCTGCTTCATCCGTTTTAAAACTTCTAATTTAACGGTATCAACCCGCGCTGTACAACTCCAACTTATTTGTAGTTTATTTTCGATAATTAAATCGCATAACTTTAAGGTTCTAATTCGACTGGCTAGAAATAAATCATCTACAAACTGAATATGTTGAATACCAAATTGTTGCTGCAAATGCTTCATGGTATTAAAAACAGTTTCAGGGGAATTTGCTCGAACTTGTGCACCAAATGTTGAGGTGTCACAAAATTTACATAAGAAAGGACAGCCCCTAGAAGCTACCATGGTGGCAACTGGGCCTTGAGGATAATCAAAAATTGCGGGTAAATATGCTTCAGGGAAATTAGGTAACAAATCCCAGGCTGGCATGGCAAGAGAATCTAAATCATTAATCGTTGGGGCTGGCGCTGTTTTTAATATGCCCTTATTGTTACGAAACATAATACCCTTGACATTTTCCAAGTCATTATTAGTTTCCAACTCAGATAACAGCAGGGGTAAAACCTGTTCACCTTCATGAATAACGGCAATATCAAATTCTGGAAATCTTTCCATGGTTTCCATACTCATGGAAGAAATGTGCGGCCCACCCACAATAATTTCACAATCAGGAAGTTGTGCTTTACATTTCCTAGCAATTTTCGCTGCTTGCCATACACCCACTGTAAATAGAGTAATGCCTATATACTCAGGTTGCTCCCTAATAAGGCGATCTGCAACCTGTTCTATATCTAAATTTTCAATATCACTTTCAATAATTGAAGTTTGGTAACCCGCCTCCCGAACCGCTGCAGCAAGATACATTAAACCTAACGATGGTGATCGATTGGTCACATGTTTAACAAACTCATAACCCGCTGCAATACGTTCATAAGGCGGATTAACAAAAATAATCTTGTTGTTTTTCGATATTAATTTTTTCATAGCCATTTAAATTAATGAATGATACTGCTAATGTAGCCTTAATGTAGCGAAGAGGAATCAAGGGTTTATTTGTAAATCATTGATTCCTCTTCGCTACATTAAGGCTACGAAAAATATTCTACCTGTGCTTAGGGAGGCAGTAACAAATAATATACCCAGCTCTCTTGTCTTTTTATCCCTCCTTGGCTCTTCTCAATCGGCACATAGAGTAACTATGCTTCTCTTGAGAACAACCAAGGAGAAATAAAAACCCTACGAGATCTAGGTACATTATTTATTACTGACTACCTTAGGAGCATACATGAAACACCCTCTATTCATTAGTAATCTTAAATACCGCCT